>NZ_WKEE01000002.1:0-171688 GCF_021605635.1 Stenotrophomonas sp. PA-6-5C | reverse complement strand
TTCCATGACGGACCAGCCCGACCCCCGCCCTGCCCCCGGCACCGCCATCGGACCGCCGGCGCGCGTGCGCGCGGTTGTCGACGACGGGCGCGGCGACCGGGTGGTGCTGCAGGGTGGGAACAGCGTGGCATTGCAGCAGCTGTTCGCCGGAGCCGATGCACCCGAGCCGCTGCTGGCCGCCTTCGCCAATGGCATGGCCACCCTGCCCGGCGAGCTGGGCGACATGGGCGATCGCCTGCAGTCGGCGCAGGCCAGTGCCGATTGGCCGCGCTATGGCCGGGCGATGCGGCAGCTGATCGACAAGTACATCCGCACCATCGACCAGCATTCGCCCGATGGCCAGCCCGACAGCCTGCGCCTGTCCGAACAGCTGCGGTTGCTGCTGGGCGGCGCGGTGGTGGCGCTGCTGCAGCACGATCCTGATCTGCGCGAGCAGGCGCAGGCGTTGGCCGTACGCCTGCGCCAATGGCAACCGGGCGCGGCACTGGAGCCGATCGAACAAGGTGCGCGCGAGTTGGGTCACCAGATCGGCGTGCGCGCCGAGAGCTGGCAGGAACAGCAGGCACTGCTGCTGGAGTTGTTCGCACTGCTGCTGGAGAACGTCAGCGAGCTGCTGGATGACCGCAGTTGGCTGCAGGGCCAGATCGCAGCCGTGCGCCAGTTGCTGGCCGGGCCGCTGGAGGCCGAGTCGGTCGAGCGCACCCGCGCCGAGCTGCGCGAAGTGATCTACAAGCAGGGCCTGCTGCGGCAGGGAATCGACGATTCGAAAGCGGCCATGCGTAGCTTGATGGGCGAGTTCATCGAGCGCATGGACGGCATGGCTGCCAGTACCGGTGAATACCACGACCGCATCGGCAGCTACGCGTTGCAGTTGCGCGAGGCGCGCAGCATCGCCGACCTCAACCACCTGCTGCAGGAAGTGATGCAGGACACAGGCAAAGTGCAGCAGCAGGCGGCGCAGGCACGTGATCACCTGGCCAGCGCACGGCAGGAGGTGGAACGCGCCGAACAGCGCATCAACCAGCTGGAACAGGATCTGCGCGCGGCCGGCGATCTGGCTCGCATCGATCCGCTGACCCAGGCCCTGAACCGGCGTGGTCTGGATGAACTGCTGCAACGCGAACTGGCCCGCGCCGCACGCAACAACTCGCCGTTGGGGCTGGCGGTGATCGATCTGGATGATTTCCACCAGACCAACGACGAACACGGCCACGCCGGCGGCGACGCGCTGCTGCAGCACCTGGTGTCGGTGTGCCGCCTGCTGCTGCGTGCTACCGATGGCATCGCCCGGCTGGGCGGCGACGAGTTCGTGCTGGTCCTTCCCGAAACCCCCGGCGCGGACAGCATGGCCACGGTGCAGCGCTTGCAGCGTTCACTGGCGCATCGCGTGCTGACCGTGCAGGACCGGCGGGTACCGGTGCATTTCAGTGCCGGGCTTTCGCAATGGCAGCCGGGCGACGACGCGGATTCGATGCTGCGACGCGCCGATGACGCCCTGTATGTGGCCAAGCGCGAAGGCAAGAACCGGGTGCACGCGGGATAGTTCCCCGGCACACAGGAAACCGCTTGGTAGGTGCCAACCTTGGTTGGCGCGCGCAGCAAACAAGCCGCCGACCAGGGTCGGCCCCTACCGGGCAAGGCACCGGAAACCGCTTGGTAGGTGCCAACCTTGGTTGGCACGCGCAGCAAACAAACCGCCGACCAAGGTCGGCCTCTACCGGGAAAGACGTCGGAAACCGCTCGGGTAGGTGCCAACCTTGGTTGGCACGCAGCAAACAACCCGCCGACCAAGGTCGGCCCCTACCGGGCAAGGCACCGGAAACCGCTTGGTAGGTGCCAACCTTGGTTGGCACGCGCGGCAAACAACCCGCCGACCAAGGTCGGCCTCTCCCGGGCTGGGCATCGGAAACCGCTTGGTAGGTGCCAACCTTGGTTGGCACGCGCGGCGATCAAACCGCCGACCAGGGGCGGCCTCTACCGGGCAAGGTGCCGGAAACCGCTTGGTAGGTGCCAACCTTGGTTGGCACGCGCAGCAAACAAACCGCCGACCAAGGTCGGCCCCTACCGGACAAGGCGCCGGAAACCTCTTGGTAGGTGCCAACCTTGGTTGGCACGCGCAGCAAACAAACCGCCGACCAAGGTCGGCCTCTACCGGGAAAGACGTCGGAAACCGCTCGGGTAGGTGCCAACCTTGGTTGGCACGCGCGGCAAACAAGCCGCCGACCAGGGTCGGCCCCTACCGGGCAAGGGGCTCGCGCTACTTTCCGCGCAGCTTCTGCACGCCGGTCACCACCGCCAGCACGATCGCACCGGCAATGATGCCGACCACCATGTTGCCCAGCGCGTTGACCAGCCAGCCCCACTGGCCTTCACCGCCCAGCGCCTGCACCGCGTGGTGCAGCGCCGGCACGTTGTGCACCAGGATGCCGCCGCCGACCAGGAACATCGCCGCGGTTCCGGCCACCGACAGGAACTTCATCAGCCAAGGCGCCGACACCAGCAGGCCGCGGCCGACTGCCGCCAGCGCCGCGCCCTTGCGCGACAGGTACAGGCCCAGGTCATCAAGCTTGACGATGCCGGCGACCAGCCCATAGACGAACACGGTCATCGCCAGCGCGATCACCACCAGGGTGCTGACCTGGTTGATGAACGACGCCGTGGCGACCACACCCAGCGACAGCACGATGATTTCGGCCGAGAGGATGAAGTCGGTGCGGATCGCGCCCTTCACCTTGTCCTTCTCCCACGCGACCATGTCCACCTGCGCGTCGGCCAGCGCCTTGCGCCGCTCGGCCTGGTGCTCGGCGTCCTCGTCGGCTGAATGCAGGAAACGGTGCGCCAGCTTCTCCACGCCCTCGAAGCACAGGAAGGCACCGCCGATCATCATCAGCGGCACGATCAGCGGCACGTTCCAGCCGCGGCTGTGCAGCCAGGCTTCCAGCGCGCTGATCGCCAGCGCCGCCGGCACCAGGATCACCTTGTTCACCAGCGAACCCTTGGCCACCGCCCACACCACCGGCAGTTCGCGGTTGGCGTTGACGCCGGTCACCTGCTGCGCGTTCAGCGCCAGGTCGTCGCCCAGCACGCCGGCGGTCTTCTTGGCGGCGACCTTGGTCAGCACCGAGACGTCGTCGAGCAGGGAGGCGATATCGTCGAGCAGGGCAAACAGGCTGGCACCGGCCATGGGGAATCCAGTAAAGGGAATGAGCGGATTCTGACCGATCCTGCGCCGCCTGCGGTAGCGGGTTCACCGCGCGCCTACCGCGGCGCAGGGACACTGGCAGCGTATTCCGATCCCGCCGGGCATGGCCCGGCGCTACCCGGCCGCCAGATCACGGCCGCCGGGGCGTCGCTTTCGAGGAGTTCTGTTTGAGCAAGCCGCCCACCGCCGCAGGCAATCCCCCGCTCATTCGTGGCATGAACCGGCGCAGCCAGATCCTGCGCCTGTTGATGCGCTACCGCCATTCCGGCGTGTTCTCGGGCATGAATCTGGATGCTGCCGGCAGCCACACCGATGTGCCGCCCGACGGCAACCCCGAGCAGTTCGTCAGTGACCTGGAAGCGCTGGGGCCGACCTTCGTCAAGCTCGGGCAGATGCTGTCCACCCGCCCGGACATGGTGCCGGTGGAGTTCGCCACCGCGCTGGAGCGGATGCAGGAAAAGGTCGCCGAGATCCCCGTCGAACGCATCCACGCCATCGTCGAGCAGGAGCTGGGCGCGCCGGTGAACAAGCTGTTCGCCGCATTCGATCCGCAGCCGCTGGGCTGTGCGTCCATCGCCCAGGTGCATCGCGCGGTGCTGCATGACGGCCGCGAGGTGGCGGTGAAAGTGCAGAAGCCGGAAGTGGCCGCGCAGCTGCGTTCGGATCTGGAGGTGCTGCGCAGCTTCGCCCTGGCCGCCGACCACCTGACCCAGATCGGCCGCCGCGTGCGCCTGCGCGACTGGCTCAACGAGTTCTCCAAGACCCTGATGCAGGAGCTGGACTACCACGCCGAGGCCGAGAACCTGTCGCGCTTCGGTCGCCATCTGAAGCCGTTCCGGCGCCTGTGGATTCCGCAGCCGCTGTGGGATTACTGCAGTCATCGCGTGCTGACCATGGAACTGGCCAGCGGCGTACGCGTGGATGCCATTCCCGATGTGCGCCGTACCGAACAGGCGATGGACCCGCTGGCGGCGGCGCTGATCCGCGGCTATCTGGACCAGATCTTCGTGCACGGCGAGATCCATGCCGATCCGCACCCGGGCAATCTGCGGGTACTGCCCGATGGGCGCCTGGCGATCTTCGATCTGGGCATGGTCGCGCACATGCCGCCGCGGCTGCGCGAGCGACTGCTGAAGATCCTGTTCGCCGCCGTCGATGGCCGCGGCGAGGAAGTGGCCGATGACCTGATCAGCATCAGCACCCGGCTGGAGGCGTTCGACGAGGAGCGTTACCTGCGCGAGACCGGCCAGCTGATCGCACGCTACGCAGCCAGCGCGAATTTCTCCGAAGGGCGCGTGGTACTGGACATGGTGCGCATCGCCACTTCGTCCGGATTGCGTACGCCGCCGGAGCTGAGCCTGCTCGGCAAAGCACTGCTGAACCTTGAGACCGTATGCAGGCTGCTGGCGCCGGACCTGGATACGCGCCGCATCGTCGAGCGGCAACTGCAGCACGTGATGCGCGCGCGCCTGAAGAAATCCCTGTCGGCCGCCAACCTGGCCAGCGAAGCGATGGAGGTGCAGCAATTGTTGCGCGACGGGCCGCGCAAGCTGTCGGACATCATGGCGCTGCTGGCCGAGAACCGCCTGCAGATGAAGGTGACCGGGCTTGAAGAATCGCGGCTGATGGAAAACCTGCAGAAGATCGCCAACCGCGTGGCGGCCGGCATCATCAGCGCGGCGTTGATCATGGCCGCGGCGATGATGATGAAGATCGACACGGGCTGGCATGTGTTCGGCTATCCCGCCATCGCACTGGTGCTGTTGTTGATCGGCGTGGTGCTTGGGCTGGGCATCGTGACCAGCGCCTTGTTGTTCGATCGGCGTGCGCGTTCGCGCGAAGAACGCGGGCACCGGTAGTGGTGATGCGTGGTTGTATCCACGTGTCGCGCGGATCTACGCAAACAGCGTATTCATGCGGTTTTTAATGCAATCTAGCGTGAGTTTTCACGCTCGACTTACGTTAGCGGCGTGATATCGCGCGCACGATTTCAACAAACATTTCAGTCAGGTTCGTGCATGCACTATCGGGTCATCGGCCTGTCATGCAGATGTGCTTGCAGCAGCGCCGGTCGGATGGACACGCGTCGGTACGACGTCCATCGCCACCCCGTCACTGCCGAAGCTGCCTATGCTCTGGATTCTGCTGCTGTCGCTGTTGCTGCTGTCCTGGTTGTTCCTCGCGTCCGCAAAGTGGGTGTGGTGGAAAGCCGGCTTGTTCTCGCTGTTGCTGCTGGCGCTCAGTGCCTGGTGGCTGATCGACAAGCTGTCCGGTGACGGACTCAACGCCGCTACCCTGTATCACCTGGGTGCGGACATGGAGGGCGCCGGTGTCGCCGACTTCAAGGGCTATATCGCCGGCTTCATCGTGCTGGCTGCCGTTTCGCTGCTGCCGCTGTTCGCTACGCGGGTGAAGCGTTGGCGCCGCCCCACGGCCGGTGGTGCGTGGTTTGCCGGTTTCGCCGCGCTGTGGGTGGCCACGATCATGATCAGCCCGCTGGCGCGCGATGGCCAACGCCTGTACCAGCAGCTGCGCCCGGTGGATTTCGCCCGTATCGCCCCCGAATACCAGGTGCCTACGCAGGCTCTGCAGCGCCCACGCAACATCGTCTGGATCTACGGCGAGAGCCTGGAGCGCACCTATCTGGATGAGGCCGTGTTTCCTGGCCTGATGCCCAATCTCAACCGTTTGGCGGCCAAGTCGCTGGATGTACGCGGGCTGGCCTCGGCCGAAGGCGGCGGCTGGACCATCGCCGGCTTGGTGTCGTCGATGTGCGGCGTGCCGCTGACCACCTCGCAGGGTGATGAGAACAGCATGGACCGCATGGGCAGCTTCCTGCCCAAGGCCGTGTGCCTGGGCGACTACCTGAAGCAGCAGGGCTACACCAACCATTACCTGGGCGGCGCCAACGGCCAGTTCGCCGGCAAGGGCCAGTTCCTGGCCAGCCATGGCTTCGACGAAGTACATGACCTGGCGTGGTTCAAGCAGCAGAAGAAGATCGGCCGCATCCACTACTCGGCATGGGGCGTGCATGACGACGTGCTGCTGGACACTGCCTACCAGCGCTTCGAGCAGCTGTCGCGGCAGGACGTACCGTTCATGCTGACCACGCTGACCATGGACACGCACCACCCGGCCGGGCATCTGCCGGTGGCCTGCAAAGGCACGCGTTACCAGAGCCAGCACGGCAACATCGGCATGCTCAATGCGCTGAAGTGCACCGACCGCCTGATCTCGCAGCTGGTCGAGCGTATCCAGGCCAGCCCGTATGGCAAGGACACGCTGATCGTGATCGCTTCAGATCACCTGGCCATGCCCAATGACCTCAGCCATATCCTGACCAGGCAGAAGCGCGAGAACCTGCTGCTGTTCCTCGGTGACGGCGTGGCCCCGCGCCAGCTGGCCGCCGAAGACGGCTCGACGCTGGATTCCGGTGCCACCCTGCTCAACCTGCTCGATCCGAACCTGCAGACGATGGGCTTTGGCCGTTCGCTGCTGGACGACAAGCGCGCGCCGAGTGCCAGCGCCGCCGCGCGCCGCGATGGCGGCCGCGACTATCCGCAGTACCTCGCCTTCGCACGCTCGCTGTGGCTGGGTGAACCGACCCGGCAGCTGAAGATCGACGGCGATGACCAGGTCGTGGTCGGCCTGCAGCACGTGCAGCCTCCGGTGCTGCTGGAGTACGACAAGGACTGGGACCTGAAATCGGTGTACCTGGAAAACACCTCGCGCCAGTTCGACGACGCCGACCCGGACAACACACTCGCCTACGTCGATCGCTGCACCGCGTTCGAGGATGGCTCGGCCGACGGCGACTGGTGCGCGCTGCTGGTGAACCGCGACAACGGCATCAAGCTGTACCGCGATGGCCAGCTGCGCAACGGCATCGACGTGGATGCACCTCTGGATGCGTTCCAGGGCCCCCGCCCCAGCGTGCGCCAGGCACACATGATCACCCAGAAGGGCCGCCGCACCCGCGCGGGCCAGTACATGCTGCAGCTGGTGGCGAGTACGCGCCCGGATCGCGGTTTCTGGATCGAAGCGGTGTCCTCGCAGCGCAAGGTGGTGCTGGCCCAGCAGTGGGTGCAGCCCGATGCCGACGGCAAGATCAACGTGTCGTTCGGTCTTGACCACGAAGTGGACGATCTGGAAATCCGCGCGTGGTTGAACCACGCCGAGAAACTGGCAGTGGATACGTTCGCACTGGTGCCCTCGCGCGGGCGACCGCGGGGATAAAGGGGTTTCGGCAGGGCTGCGCCCTGCACCTGCCGAAGCCGAAGCAACGGCAACAGCCGAAGCAAAAGCGGGTTTCCTGTGGGATGGCGGGGTGGGTCCGGTTGCGGGGGACGCCGTGAATCCGTCCATGGAGGCTTGGCCGCGGCATCCATGCCGCGGACACCCCCGCAACCGGACCCACCCCGCCTTCGACAGATTTCCGCGATCTGTCGGAATGTCATGGCCTGCTTCTGGTGGGCGTCGACCTTGGTCGACACGTAGATCCACGCCATGCGTGGATGCTTTTTGATCAATTGTCGACATATTCGATTTCGATGGAGATTCATCCACGCATGGCGTGGATCTACCAGACATCGGGAAACTGTCGAAGGTGGGGCGGTGTCGGATTGCGGGGTGTCAGCCGCATGGGCCCGAGGCATGCCTCGGGCGGGTTGGGCAGGATGCCCAACCCCGGTCTTGCCGTGTGCGCAGGACAGCGCACACGAGCAAGCGGCTGCCAAGCCTACAAGGACGTACTTGCGGCGTCCCCGCAATCCGACACCGCCCCGCCACCCCACGGAATACCCGCGTTTGCTGTTGCTTCGGCTGTTGCCGTTGCTTCGGCTTCGGTAGGTGCAGGGCGCAGCCCTGCCGACCCACCCTCCTACTGCGGCGGGTCGCGGGTGATGTGGATGTCCGTCGGCGTGGACAACGGGATGTTCCGCTCGGCCAGGATCTGCAGCAGGCTGAAATACAGATCGCTGCGCGTGCCGTACACCTGTCGCGGGCTGGCCACGTAGGCGAAGCTGTTGATGGTGATCTGGCCGCCGGCGATGCTGTCGATGTAGACCGACGGCGCCGGCTGCTGCAGTACCGTGTTGTGGGCACCGTAGGCATCCAGCAGCGCCTGTCGCAGGCTCGCAACGTCGGTGCTGGCCGGCACCGCGAACTGGATCTGGATGCGGCCCTGGTTGTTGCCCATCGTCATGTTGCGGATGGTCTTGGTGATCAGTTCCGAATTGGGCACGATCAAGGTGGACTTGTCGCTCACCTGGATCTCGGTCGAACGCACGTTGATGCGCTTGATATCACCTTCCTGGTCACCCAGCTTCACCCAGTCACCGATCTTCACCGGCCGCTCGGTCAGCAGGATCAGGCCGGAGACGAAGTTCTGGATGATCGCCTGCAGGCCGAAGCCGATACCCACCGACAGCGCACTGACCAGCAGCGCCAGGTTCTTCAGGTTCAGGCCCATCGCGGTCAGCGCCCACAGGCCCACCAGGATGATGCCGACGTAGCCGGCGATGGTGCTGATCGAATTCCGTGCACCCAGGTCGAGTTCGGTCTTGGGCAGGTAGGTATCGGTCAACCAGCGCTGCAGCAGCTGGGTCAAGCCCATGCCCACCAGCAGCACCAGCACGCCGGTGACGATGCGGCCCGGCTGCAGCGTCAGGTCCTTGTTGATCTCGATGCCATTGGCCAGCGAGGCAATGCGTTCAACGATCGTGCCGATGTTGCCGAACGGTGCGGCCAGCGCCAGCAGGGCGATCAACACCACCAGCGTGCGCAGCATCGCCGACAGCAGCACGCCCGCCTGTTCCAGCTTCGACACGCTCAGTCCGGTGCTGAGCAGGATGGTCTGGCCAACCTTGCTGTCGGCGTTGAGCAGCCAGGTGGAGAAATCGTCGACGAACTTGAACAGCAGGGTTGCCGCCAGCACCACGATGCTGCCGCCGATCAGCTGCTGGTTCACGAACTTGGCGAAGTTCACATAGCCCATCAAGGTGGCGATGATCGCGGCGACCACGGCGATGTTGCCCGCCACGCGGGCCAGCACCAGCCAGCTGCTGCGTCGTACCGGCAGCTGTGCGCCAAGACCGTCGGCCTGTGCTTCCAGCTTCGCTTCGGCCTCGGCGGTCTGCCGCCGATGCAGGCGCGCCAGGGTCACCAGCATGGCCATGATCAGGCCCAGGTAGGTCAGTGCGATCACGCCGTCCAGCGCCACCGTGGTGACATCGCTGGTGCGGGTAGCTTGGTCGACAGCCAACAGCACCGTGCTCAGCCAGGCCAGTGCCGCCGCACCCCAGGCGTATTTGCGCAGCTTCAGCGCGGCGGTGTCATCCAGATTCAACAGCCGCCAAGATGGGCGCTGGGGCACCAACATGCAGGCACTGAGCGCGGCGATGAAGGCCGCGCGGAAAGTGGCGGTCTCCAACCCCTCGGCCACCACCTGCAGGCGCGGTGCGATCGCATCGATCGCATCCAGTGCCGCCATCAGCACCACCACGGCATAGCCGGGCAACAGCGTACCGACCAGCAGCAGCCACATGGCGAGCCCCGAGCGGCGCAGTCGGCCGTCAGGCGCACGTTCGGATGCGGCAAACCGCCGTCCCAGCGCGCGCAGCCACAGCCGCAGCGGGAACATCATCACCAGTGCGGCCACCACGCCCAGCAGCAGGGTGCCCCAACCGTGGGTACGGATGCCGGCGACCAGCGCGTCCCGGCCCATCTGCGCCAGCGGTGCGACACGTGCGATATCGATCGGCAAGCGCTCGGCCACCTTGGTCCACAGCGCAGGAGACAGCGGCGAGGCGACCTTCTGCCCCAGTTCCTCGGTGCGCTGCGCGTTGCGCTGCTTGTCGATGTCCTCGCTCAGCTGCTGCGCACGCACGGCGCTGGATTTAGCCTGGGCAATCGATGCCACCAGGGCATCGCGCTGGCGGGTCAGCGTGCGCCGCTGCGCGGCCAGCTCCGGCGGTTCAGTGGTGTCCTTGGGCGCATCGCCCAGCTGCGTCAGCTGCTCGATGAGCTGGTCCAGCTGCGGCTGCAGGGTCTTTTCCAGCGCCTCGGCATCGCGCTTGGCCTGTGATGCATTTTCCGAAAGCGTGCCCAGCGTTTCGGTGGCCTCGGCGTCAACGCGCTTGCGTGCAACATCCTTCAGCGTGCTGTCGATCTGCGCCAGCTGCTGCTTCGGTGTGGGGTCGTCATCCTGGGCCAGTGCCGGCACAGCCAGCAGCAACGTGCAGCACAACAGCAGGCCCAACCAGGGGCCACGCACCAGGATCGTTCGGAAGAAGGAAGACAAGCCAGCCACACCGGTTCACGCGGACCACCGCGCCTGCGCGCGACTATACGGCAGGTGCTGTAAACGGCGGATGCGCAGGCGCTGGCGGCTGGCGGCGGCTCAGTACTTCAGCCGCAGCTCTTCCACCTGCGACTGCTGCAGCGCGTACCACTCCTGGAATTCTCCCTCGGTGATCTCATCCGGCGCGTACACCGCGATCGGGTGCCAGGCATGGTCGGTCGGCAACGGCTGGCGCGGCCCAGCGCGCAGGCTGTAGGCCACGCCTTCGTAGTCCACCAGATCGTCGACCTGCGGCCACTGCTCGCGGGCGAACTGGGTTTCACTCTTCAACAGGATCACCTGGTACATCGGCACCTCCACTGCGGTTGGATCGGAAAAACGCGGCGCTGGGCGGAAGCATACCGCTGCACCGATGACGGCACGCGCTCCGCCGAGGCGACGGAACGTTCTGGACATGGCCCTCGCCCCGGCTTCACCCGCCCGTGGCAGTGTCCTCGTCATCGTGGAGGTCCTCTCCTGCCACGCCTGACAATGACCGACCTGCCGCCCCTGAAGACCGTCGCCGACCTCAAGCTGCCCCGCTACCTGGGCACCTGGTACGAGATCGCCCGCCTGCCGATGCGCCATGAGCCGGAGGGCTGCACCGACGTGTCAGCCCATTACCAGCTGCTTGACAACGGCAACGTGGGTGTCACCAACCGCTGCCGCATGGACGGCGAGGTCGAAGAAGCCACCGGCGAGGCCTGCGCCATCGACAACGACAGCGCGCGGCTGGAAGTCAGCTTCCTGCCCAAGGGCCTGCGCTGGCTGCCCTTCGCCAAGGGTGACTACTGGGTGATGCAGGTGGCGCCGGACTACAGCGTTGCCCTGGTCGGCAGCCCCGATCGCAAGTACCTGTGGCTGCTGGCGCGTGAGCCCCGGCTGGATGCCACCGTGCAGGAACATTATCTGGCAGCCGCACGCCTGCAGGGCTTCGATCTGTCCGAACTGATCCAGACCCCGCATACCGGCCACCCCACTGCCTGAGCACCAACGCGCATGGACCTGAAGAGTGGCTACCCGTGGTGGGCGGTGCGCAATGGCCTGATCCAGACCTTTCCGCCGCTGGAACAGGATCTGCACTGCGATGTGCTGGTGGTCGGTGGCGGCATCACCGGCGCGCTGATCGCCGATGAGCTGTCGGCCCATGGGCACGACGTTGCAGTGATCGAGCAGCGCGACATCGGCTGGGGCAGCACCGCAGCCAGTACCGCGTTGCTGCAGTACGAGATCGACACCCATCTGCTGGAGCTGGCCTCGCAGTATGGCGAAGACGCTGCGGCGCTGGCCTACCAGGCATGCGCGGATGCGATCCCGGCCCTGCGCCAGGTGGCACGCGGCCTGAAGGAGGTGGATTTCAAGCAGATGGACAGCCTGTACCTGGCCAGTCGCCGCCGTGACGTACCGCGGCTGATGGCCGAAGGCGAGGCGCGCCGTGGCATCGGCCTGGATGCGCGCTGGCTGGACCGGGAGGCGCTGCAGGAACGTTTCAGCGTCGATGCCGGCGGCGCGCTGCTGACCCGCCAGGCCGCGCGCGTGGATCCGTACCGTCTGGCCTATGGCCTGCTCGAGCGTGTGCGTCGGCGCGGCGGCGTGGTCCACGACCGCACCGTGTTGCATGCCCTCACCCCCAGCACGCGCGGCGTGACTGCGCGCACCGAATCCGGCATGCAGATCCGCGCCCGCCACGTGGTGCTGGCGATGGGCTATGCCAACCAGCAATGGCTGGACCCGCGGGTAGCCCGCAACCGCAGCAGCTACGCCTTCATCACCGACCCGATCAACGCCGACGAACTGGGCTGGCTGCAGCGCACGATGGTCTGGGAGAGCGCGCGTCCCTACCTGTACCTGCGCGCCACCGGCGACCGCCGGTTGCTGGTGGGCGGGCTGGACGATGCCATCGATATTCCCGCCCGCCGCGATGGCCGGGTGGAAAGCAAGGCCCGCAAACTGATGAAGCAGCTGCTGCAGTGGTTCCCGCACCTGCAGCCAACCCCGGCGTTCTCGTGGGCGGGCACCTTTGCCGAGACCGCCGACGGTCTGCCGTTCTTCGGGCCGCATGCGCAGTGGGGCCAGCGGGTGCAGTTCGCCATGGCCTACGGCGGCAACGGCATCACCTATTCAATGATCGGCGCCGGGCTGCTGCGGGCCGGGATCGAGCGGCGCCGACACCCGCTGCAGGAGCTGTTTGGATTCGGGCGGTTGTAGCGTGCAGCCAGGCATGGCCTGGCTCTACCGCAAGCGGGCGCCGACAGGCATCATTCAAGCAACGCCTGCTAGCGTCGGCCTGTACCGCCGCGTGCTGCGCGGCCCCTCTCCGTTGGAGCGCCGTCATGATCCGCCCCCTGACCCTGCTGCTGTGCCTGGCCGCCCTGCCCGGGACCGCGTTGGCGCAGTCCGCTGCTGGCGCCACCGCGCCGCAGGCCTCCGGCCTGGACCTGTCCGTGCCGCAGACGCCGATCCGCTATCTCAACGATCCGGCGCTGCAACAGGATCCGCCGGGCACGTTCTACGGCGACAAGACCGGCCCGCGCGTGAATGGCGACGGCAGGATCGCCGACGTGACGGATGACAAGGTCAAGGTGTCCGGCAGTTTCACCACCGGCATCGGCTACGCCAAGAATTACGGCAACACCCACTACAACGCCGCCACGCTCAACCTCAGCAAGAACTACACCAACGATGAAGGCAAGACCCGCGGGGTCAACGTCAACATCCACGTGAGCGAAGGCAAGGGCCCGGGCTTCTTCGGGCCGTATGGCGGTGGCGGCTACTACGGTGGTGGCCCGGGCTATTGGGACTACCCGCCGCCTTACGGCTGGTAAGGGCCCGCTCCATCGTTCGGGACACCCCACGCTTGGTAGGTGTCGACCTTGGTCGACACGCTTTTCCGGCCCTGTGCCGACCAAGGTCGGCATCTACCGAAGCGCAGCTCAATCCAGCCAGCGGCCGGCCCTACCCGGTAGGTGTCGACCTTGGTCGACACACCCACCCCAGCAGGCATCAATCCAGCCAGCCATCACGCTCGCTGTGCAGAATGCGGCCATCATAACCACTCAGGCGCACATCAACACGCTGGTTGCGGGCATTGCGGGCTTCCAGCGACCACGTCGCACCATCGCGTTCCAGCGAATGGATCTCACGCAGTCCCTGCGACTGCGCCTTGGCCAGCACCTGTTCGGTACTCAGCAATGCGCGGCTGTCATGCTCGTCGAAGATCTCGCCGGTCTTCGGGTCCACATACACCTCGCTGAAGCGGCCGTCGGCACGGCTGACATCGGCTTCCCACAGGCCGTCATCGCGCTCGATCTCATGGATCTGGGTGTAGCCGGCCTTGCGCAGGGTCTGTTCGACCTGGGCCATGCCCAGCGGTGCGGCCTGGGCAGCGGGAGCGACGGCGAACGCAACGACAGTGGCGAGGGTGAGCGACTTCAACATGGGGGTTCTCCTGTTCGGTGCCGGACCATCCCGGCAACGCCACGATGCGCCGCGTGGTTAACAGCCACTTAGCCGGCGCTGTTAGCCAATGGTTAGTCAGCGGCGGCACACTCGCGCCTGTTCCCCATTCCCCATCCTCCACGTGCCGATCCTGCCTTCCCTGTCCTTGCTGCTGGCCCTGGCCAGCGCCCCGACCGCCACCGGCCCTGCCCAGGACCCGGCGCAGCAGGTCGCGCGCCGCGCCGTGCAACAGGGCCGCTACGTGCCGCTGGAAAGCGTGGTGCGCGATGCACTCAAACGCCACCCCGGCCAGCTGCTGGAAGTGGAGCTGGACGATGGCGTGTACGAAGTGGAGATCCTGCGCGCCGACGGCGTGGTGGTGGAGCTGGACTATGATGCGCGCAACGGCAGGCTGCTGAAGACGGAGCTGGACGACTGATGCGCATCCTGTTGGCCGAAGACGATGCTGCATTGGCCGAGCGCCTGCAGCCGCTGCTGGAGCAGGCCGGTTACGTGGTCGACGTGGTTGCCGATGGTCGCCAGGCCGAGGAGATCGGCCAGGTGGAAGACCTGCAGGCCGCCATTGTCGATCTGGGCCTGCCCGGGCTGGATGGCCTGAGCGTGATCGAGCGCTGGCGCGGCAATGGCCGCGACTTCCCGGTGCTGGTGCTGACCGCACGCGGACGCTGGCACGACAAGCTGGCCGGCTTCGATGCCGGCGCCGACGACTACCTGACCAAACCCTTTCAGGCCGACGAACTGGTGCTGCGCCTGCGCGCTTTGATCCGTCGCAGCCGCGGCCACGCCAGCCCGCGCCTGCAGTGCGGCCCGCTGCAGCTGGACGTCAATGCCGGGCGCTTCGACCTGGATGGCCAGGCACTGGCACTGAGTCCACAGGAATTCCGCCTGCTCAGCTACTTCATCCACCACAGCGGCCAGGTGATCGGCCGCGACCGTCTGGGCGAACATGTGTTCGATGGCGGCCACGATCCTGATTCGAATGCACTGGACGTGCTGCTGGGACGCGTGCGCCGCAAGCTCGGCACCGACCTGATCCAGACCGTACGCGGCCAGGGCTGGCGGTTGGCCGCGCCGTGAGCCGGCAACCGTCACTGCGACGCCGGCTGCTGCTGGCCGGTGGCATCGGCCTGCTGCTGGTCTCGGCACTGGCCAGTGCGCTGCTGGGCGAACTGTTCAAGCGCAGCGCGCGCGACCGCCTGGACAACGAACTGCAGCAGGACATGCTGACCCTGCTGGCGCAGGCCGAGATCGATGCCGACGGCCAGCTGCAGCTGCGCCAGGAACCCAACGACGCGCGCTTCCAGCGTGTGTTCTCCGGCGCCTACTGGCAGATCGCCGATGGCAGCGGCAAGGTGTTGCTGCAGTCGCGTTCGCTGTGGGATGAAACACTGGCCGCGTCGGCTGCGGGCCCGACCGCACGCAATCTTCCCGGCCCGCTGCAGCAGTCGCTGCGCGCGCGCGTGCAGCAGGTGCGCCTGCCCCGCGCGAACGAACCCTATGTTGCCGTGGTCGCCACCGACCGCAGCGCACTGGACGCGGACGTCGCCGCGTTCCGCCAACGCAGCGCGATGGCGCTGGCGGTACTGGTTGCCGCGTGGCTGGCGGTACTGGCCAGCCAGGTGCATTTCGGCCTGCGCCCGCTGCAACGTCTCGGTACGCAGTTGGAACGTGTGCGCCGCGGTGATGCACAGCGCATCGATACGGCGGGACTGGGCGCTGAAATCGCGCCGTTGGGTGAGGAACTCAATGCGCTGCTGGACCACCAGCAACGGATGGTCGCGCGCGCACGTACCAGCGCACAGGACTTGGCGCATGCGCTGAAAACACCGCTGAGCGTGCTTGCCGCCGAAGCCGATGGCGAAGGCCGCGAGTGGCGCGCGACGCTGCGCGAGCAGGGCGCGCGCATGCAGGCCAGCGTCGATCGCTATCTCGCCGCCGGACTGACCGCCGATCATCGCGAGCGCACGCCGGTGGCAGCGGTGGCACAGGCGATGTGCAGGTTGATGGCACGGGTGCATGGCGACCGTGCGCTGCAGTTCCAGGTCGGGGGCATTGCCAGCGATCTGCAGTTCGCCGGCGCCAGTGCCGATCTGGAAGAGATGCTCGGCAACCTGCTCGACAACGCCGGCAAGTGGGCACAGCGGGAGGTGACAGTGACGGCGCGTGCGGACGAAGGGCAGTTGCGCATCGATGTGCGCGATGACGGTCCAGGTCTGGCAGTCGAGGCGCTGGCGCAGGTCACCCAGCGCGGCGTGCGGCTGGATGAGCGCGAAAGCAGCAGCGGCCTGGGGTTGGCGATCGTCGGTGATATCGCCGCCAGTTATGGCGGGCGTTTGGCGTTGGAGAATGCGCAGCCAGGGTTGCGCGCGACGTTGTGGTTGCCGGTGGGGTGACCTGCCGCTGCGCTCGCCGGGCATGGCCCGGCGCTACCGGATCACGCGCCACCCGGTAGGTGTCGACCTTGGTCGACACGCATAAAGAGCGCCGACCAAGGTCGGCATCTACCAAAGCAGTGCGTCAGTTCCGTGGGTTATCGTGCGCCCCGGTAGGTGTCGACCTTGGTCGACACGCATCAAGCATCAGCGGTGATGCATCCACCAGCAATCGATGGCGTCCAGCACGATGTGGATCATCAGGCCAATCCCCACCAGCCGCGTCTTCTTCGGCACGCACAGGCCCGCATACACGGCAATCGCCGGCGCGGTATGCAGCGGGTGGAAGCCGATGCTGCAACGGTTCGGGGCGTAGATCGGGTCGGCCAGCAGATGGTCCAGGTCGATGATCCAGCCCAGCAGCAGCAACAGCCACGCCGAGGCGAAGCGCTTGCGCCAGAACAGCCATGCCAGCAACGCTGGCACGGCGGCATGCAGGAACAGATGGAAGATCGCGCGCGCGCTCATCAGACGGGACTCATCACCGCCGGTAGCGCCGGGCCATGCCCGGCGTTCCCGTCCCCCTTAGACCAGTGGCTCGTCAGACAGGTAGGTGTAACCGGTCAGGCCCGCTTCCAGCGCTTCGGACAGCTCCTGCGCGCGCTCCGGCGACAGGTCCGCCGATGCCACGCGGTCGGCGTAGGCCGCACGCAGGTCATCGAGCTTGTAGCCCACGTAATCCAGCATCACATCGGTGGTGTCGCCGCGACGCTGCTGGGTAATGGCGTAGCCATCGGCATCGGCCAGCACTTCCACCGCGTCGGTATCACCGAACAGGTTGTGGATGTCGCCGAGGATTTCCTGGTAGGCACCGACCATGAAGAAACCGATGCGGTAGCTCTCGCCGTGCTTGATCGCGTGCAGCGGCAGCGAGCTGTCCAGGCTTTCGTTCTCGACATAGGTCTTGACCATGCCATCGGAATCGCAGGTCATGTCGGCGATGATGCCGCGGCGATCCGGCGTCTCGTTCAGGCGTTCGATCGGCACGATCGGGAACACCTGGTCGATCGCCCACGCATCGGGAATCGACTCGAACACGCTGAAGTTGACGAAGTACTTGTCGACCAGGCGCTCGTTCAGTTCATCCAGTGCCGGGCGATGGCTCTTCTCGTCGTAGCTCAGGCGCGCACGCACGCCGTGGGCGATGGCATAGAACAGATCGTCGATGCGCGCACGCTGCGGCAGGTCGATCTGGCCCAGCGCATAACTGGACAGGCCTTCGGCGTGGAAGTGCTGTGCTTCCTGGAACAGTTCCACCGCCGGACGCACGTCCAGCTCTTCGTGGATCTCGCGCAGGTGGCGGATCGAGGCCGGCTCGTCGTCGTGCTGATCCGGCACGCGGCCTTCCTGCGCCTGTTCCACTTCGGACACGTTGGCGATCAGCACCGCGTGGTGCGCGGTCATCGCGCGGCCGCACTCGGTGACGATGCGCGGCGGGGTCAGGCCGTGTTCTTCGCAGGCATTGGCCAGCGGCTGCACGATGTTGCTGGCGTACGAATTCAGGCCGTAGTTGATCGAGCAGAAGCTGCGCGAACGGGTGCCTTCATAATCCACGCCCAGGCCGCCGCCCACGTCGACGTGGGTGATCTTCGCACCCAGCTGTGACAGCTCGACGAAGTAGCGGGTGGCTTCGCGCATGCCGTTGGCGATGTCGCGCACGTTGGAGATCTGCGAGCCCATGTGGAAATGCAGCAGGCTCAGGCAGTCGGCATATTCGGTATCGCGCAGCGACTTCCACAGGTCCAGCAGCTGGCGCGGGGACAGGCCGAACTTGGCCTTGTCGCCACCGCTGTTCTGCCACTTGCCGGCGCCCAGCGAGGCCAGGCGCATGCGCACGCCCAGGCCCGGCTTCACGTCCAGCGCCTTGGACTCTTCCAGCACCAGCTTCAGCTCGGACGGCTTCTCGATGACGATGAAGGTCTGCAGGCCCAGCTTGCGGCCGATCAGGGCCAGGCGGATGTACTCGCGGTCCTTGTAGCCGTTGCAGACGATCAGGCCACCCGGGCGCGACAGCGCCAGCACGGCCATCAGTTCCGGCTTGCTGCCCGCTTCCAGGCCGAAGCCTTCACCGTGGTGGCTGGCCAGGGTGCCGGCCACTCCGCGGTGCTGGTTCACCTTGATCGGGTACACGGCGGTGTAGCCGCCCGGATAGTCCCAATCCTGCTGGGCCTGGGCGAACGCCGCCTGCAGCTTGCCCAGGCGCTGGCCGAGGATGTCCGGGAAGCGCACCAGCAGCGGCAGCTTGGCGCCGGCCGCGCGCGCGGCATCCACCACCTTGGGCAGCGACACCACCGGGCCATCCGCCCCGGTCGGTCTCACCACCATGTGCCCGGCCTGATCCACGTCGAAATAGCCATCCGCCCAGTGCGGGATCGAGTAGGTCTTGCGGGCTTGGTCGAGGGACCAATCGGTCATTGCAGTCGGCCTTGTGGCAAATAAAAGGGGGGGCATGATAACGCCTATATGCCCACAGGTTCGTTATCATGCGCGCCCGCGCCCGCGGCAGGTTCCAACCTGAACGGGCCGATCCGTCCGGATGCGTGGCACCCCGCCTTCAGCCCGGCTCCATCCCTTCCGAACAGGAATGCTTTCCCATGACTGACAACAGCAACTGGTACATCGAACACTTCGAGCGCACCGGCTCGGCCATCGGCTACCGCATCACCGGCAAGCTGGACGAAGTGCAGTCGCCGTTCCAGAAGATCGAGATCTTCCAGACCACCGACTGGGGCAACCTGATGACCATCGATGGGGCCATCATGCTGACCAGCAAGGACAACTTCTTCTACCACGAGATGATCAGCCACCCGGTGCTGTTCACCCACGCCGCGCCCAAGCGCGTGGTGATCATCGGCGGCGGCGACTGCGGCACCCTGCGCGAAGTGCTCAAGCACAAGGGCGTGGAGAGCGTGACCCAGTGCGACATCGACGAGCAGGTGACGGTGATGGCGCGCAAGCACTTCCCGGAACTGTGCGATTCCAACGACGACCCGCGCGCCGAGCTGATGTTCGATGACGGCGTGGCCTACATGGCCAACTGCCCGGCCGGCAGCGTGGACGTGGTGATCGTCGATTCGACCGACCCGGTCGGCCCGGGTGAAGGCCTGTTCAACAAGGCGTTCTACGAGAGCTGCTTCAAGGCCCTGAAGGACGACGGCATCCTGGTGCAGCAGTCGGAGTCGCCGCTGATGCAGCTGGAGCTGATCAACGAAATGCGCACCGAGATGGGCAAGGCTGGCTTCGGCTCGTTCAAGACCCTGCCGTTCCCGCAGCCGTGCTATCCCACCGGCTGGTGGAGCGTGACCCTGGCGCGCAAGGGCGACAGCAGCTTCGACTTCCGCCAGGCCGATTCGGCCGCCAAGACCTTCGACACCCTGTACTACACCGCCGCGCTGCACACCGGCGTGCTGGTGACCCCGCCGTTCGTGAAGGCGGCGCTGAAGGGCTGATCGAAACGCGTGCCAACCAAGGTTGGCACCTACCAAAACAAAAACCCGCGCTGGCGACAGCGCGGGTTCTTGCCTTCTGTAGAGCCGAGCCGTGCTCGGCTGCTCTTCGGACAGGTTGCGGTAGACCAAGCCGAGCATAGGCTCGGCTCTACAACATGCCCCGCGGAATCCGGTAGCGCCGGGCCATGCCCGGCGGCCGTCCGCTTACAGCGCCCAGATACCGGCGATCACCGCCACCACCAAACCCCACTTGATCACCTGGTAGGCCACCACGCTGCGCTCGCGCAGGGCCTTGGCCTTCAACCGCACCTTGTACACGCTGCCGAAGGCCTTGTTGACGCCGCCGGTCGGGTCACCCGGCAGGTTCGGCGATGCACCACCGGCCAGCAGCGTGGACGCCACCAAGCGGTTGAACAGGCCGGGCAGGCCGAAGCGCAGCGGGCGGGCGATATCGCAGAACAGGATCACCCGGTCATCGGGCGTCTCGTTGTGCGCGTGGTGGATATAGGTCTCGTCGAACATCATCCACTCGCCGTCGCGCCAGCTCTTCTTGATGCCGTCCACTTCGATGTAGCAGGCATCGTTGTTGGGCGTGGCCAGGCCCAGGTGCAGGCGCAGCGAACCGGCGAACGGATCGCGATGCGGGCGCAGCTCGCTGCCCGACGGCAGCTGCGCGAACATCGCCGCACGCACGTCCGGCAGCGATTCCAGCAGCGCCGTGGTCTTCGGGCACATCGCCTTGGCCGACGGGTGCGAGGGGCCGTACCACTTCAGGTAGAAGCGCTTCCAGCCGCGGCGGAAGAACGAATTGAAGCCCGCATCGTTGAACGTACTGGACGCAGCGATCGCCTGCGCATCGCGCAGCGCCAGCGCCTCGTCGCGGATCATCTGCCAGTTCTGCCGCAGCGGCTCCAGCTGCGGGAATTCCTTGCCCGGGTCCAGGAACGGCGTGGTCGGCACCTTCGAGAACATGTACATGACCACGTTGATCGGGGCCATGAAGCTGGAGTGGTCCAGCAGCTGGCGCGACCAGCGCGCACGGACCTTGCCACGGAAGTGGATGTACAGCACGCAGGACACGAACAGCGCCGCAAGTACGATTTTGATGATCAAAGCACTTTCCTCCAGCACGCGCCGGACAGTGAAACAGGGCGATGCGGCCGCAGGGCCGGCATCAGTGGGGGAACGCGGCAGGAGACGGGGACGTGCCGGGTGGGTGCGGCCGTCGATGTCGCGTGTAACAGCTTATGGTCGGCAGGCCGTGCGCCGGGGTCAAGCCGGGCGTGCGTGGCGCGCAGCGCGGCCGTGTGTGCGGCAACGCCATATCTCACAAGTTATTGAAATTTAATGCCTTTTAAAAAAGTGAGACAGAATTGTCCGAATGTATGTGACGAACTGTTCCAGCCACGACGCCGACATTTCTCCGACAAATCGTGGAATAGCGAACTCGCCGGTACTAAAATTGACTTAACGAAAGTTTAGCCAGTTCCCCAAGTCGTACCGGTTCGCTTGACGCTTCAGCGCCGCCCACCGGGTCGCCCGAGACCCCACATGATCCCTTCCATCACTCCCTCCCCGTCCTGCGGCGATGACGCCGTGGCGCCGCTGCTGCTCAAGCGCGGTGAGCGCTTCCTCGCCCCCGATGTCTACCGCACCTGCCTGGACGGCCGTCCGGCGGTGGTGAAGGACTACTCCCGCTACCGTGGCACCCCGGTGTCGCCGATCGCCCGGCTGATGGTGCGCCGCGAAGCGCGCATGCTGGAGCGCTTGGGCGGCTGGAAGCACGCCCCGGCCCTGCTCGGCACCCTCGGTGGCCTGGCACTGGGCATGGAATTCATCCCCGGCCAGACGCTCAGCACCGCGCAGGCCGTGGGCAATGAAGTGTTCGAGCAGCTGCAGCACGCGATCACCCGCCTGCATGCCGCCGGCATCACCCACAACGACCTGCATGGCACCAACGTGGTGGTCAGCGCCGGCGTGCCGGTGCTGCTGGACTTCACCTCGGCCTGGCGCGTACCGCGCTGGCTGCGCCGCAACCCGCTGAGCCGGCAGCTGAGCCGCAGCGACATGAAGAACCTGCTGAAGATGCGCCAGCGCGTGACCGGCCAGGCGCCGAGTGCTGCGCAGGCGGCCATGGTGGCCGACCCGGGCTGGGTGGCGGCTGTGCGGCAGGGCTGGAAGCGGTTCTACAAGTGGGCCAAGCGGCGGTAAGCGCTCCGCTCTGGTAGAGGTCGAGCTTGCTCGACCGCTTCACCCGCTTTACCGGTTTACCTGTAGAGGTCGAGCTTGCTCGACCGCTTTTCTGTAGAGCCGAGCCCACGCTCGGCTGCTCTTTGCACCAGCCGAGCGTGGGCTCGGCTCTACAAAAACGGCTTACAGCGCGTCCGCGTCCAGCTCACCGGTACGAATACGCACCACGCTGCCCAGGTCGTACACGAACACTTTGCCATCGCCGATCTTGCCGGTGCCCGCCGCCTTCACGATGGCTTCCACCACCACTTCCACCTGATCGTCGGTCACCGCCACTTCCAGCTTCACCTTCGGCAGGAAGTCGACCACGTACTCGGCGCCTCGGTACAGCTCGGTATGGCCCTTCTGGCGACCGAAGCCCTTCACTTCCGTCACCGTGATCCCGGTGACCCCGCGCTCGGCCAGCGCTTCGCGCACGTCGTCGAGCTTGAACGGCTTGATCACCGCCATGACCATCTTCATCGTCTATCTCCTGTATTCCGGCGTGGAGGATAGCGCCTGAACGCGGCCGGTGCGAAACCCGCAGCGCCTGTCCGGCAGACCGGGGCCAGCAGTATCCTTACTGCCGAACAGCCGTGGCCGCGCCGGATGCGCAGGCCCACCACCCCACGGAGCACCCCATGATCGACCTGAACCAAATCGATGACCTGGCCCGTCGCCTCAGCGACCTGGTGCCCCCGGGCCTGCGCGAATCGCGCGAGGAACTGCAGGCCACCTTCAAGAGCGCGCTGCAGGCGGGGCTGGCCAAGCTGGACCTGGTGACCCGCGAAGAGTTTGAAGTGCAGCGTGCGGTGTTGTTGAAGACCCGCGAGAAGCTGGATGCGCTGGAAACGGCGGTGCGCGAACTTGAAGGCCGCAGCAAGGCAGAATGAAAAAAGGAGGCGCACCGCGCCTCCCACTTACAGAGTATTTCCCTGATGGGGCCTTGCCGCAAGGCCCGCCCGGCGCCCTAGACTCGCCGGCCTGTCGATCCGGCAGGACAGGTAGGGGCAGTGCCGATGGCGCAGGACACCGAATGGACACCCGTTTCGCATGACACCTGCGACCAGGTTGCCGGGCCGTTCTATCACGGCAGCCGCGCTGACCTCGCGGTGGGCGAGCTACTGAGCGCAGGCTTCCGCTCCAACTATCGCGACAGCGTGGTGATGAACCACATCTACTTCACAACGATTGCCAAGGGCGCGGGGCTGGCTGCGGAGATGGCCCGGGGTGAAGGGCGGCCTCGTGTGTATGTTGTGGAGCCAACCGGGCCGTTTGAGGACGATCCGAATGTGACCAACAAGAAGTTTGCGGGGAATCCGACGCGGTCGTATCGGAGTGCGGAGCCGTTGCGGGTTGTTGGTGAGATTGCGGAGTGGGAAGCCTACGATGCAGACTTCATCAGGCAGATGAGGGAGTTTGTCGCCTCCGGCAGCGGCAAGATCATCAACTGATGGAGGGGAAGGCTCCTGCTTTGGCTGACGGAAGAGCAACGCAGCAGGTTTTCGAACGATGTCTGCTTTCGGCCAGAAGCGGACATTCATCGTCAACGCCCGAGGGGCCTCAAGCTATCCGCCGCCAGCTAGATGCCGAGGCGCCCTCACTGCGCCTCGGCATCCATTTCCTCACCGGCTGTAGTGCATGGATGCGCTCATGGCCTGTCCCTGATCGTAGCCAGCATGGCCCATCAGCGGCTCGGCCACGACACCCTGCTTTTCACTCCACCCGGCGCTGGCATCGCTGGCAAACCCACCGATGGCCTCGATCAGCTGCCGCACTTCAGCGCTGGCCGACGTGTCCATCGTGCGGCCCGAAGCCAGAGAGGCTGCGGCCGGCAGCGGCTTGAGCTGGCCGGCGATCGCCGATGCCGAGATGGCATTGCCCCCATCTCCTGGCTGCACGAAGGCGATGGCGTACTGCCCGCCCTGGAAGTGCTTCAGTACCCGCATCTGCTGTCCGGCATCGGCGTCTACCCGCACGAGCAGGTCATCGCCGTCACGGTAGTAGCTCAGGCGGCTGCGCGCGATGCCGTCGAAGTACAGCCAGTCGGTACCGCCGCCGGTGTTGTCCACAGTATCCACGCCACCGGCTGCGCGGTAGAAGTAGGTGTCGTTGCCGACGCCACCGAACAGCAGGTCGTTGCCATCCTCGCCCACCAGCTGGTCGTCACCCGCGCCACCGATCAGGATGTCGTTGCCCGAGCCGCTGAAACTGCCATTGCCGCCGGACAGGTAATCGTTCCCATCGCCGCCCTCGAGCTTGTCATCCCCGCCCATGCCGAACAGGGTGTCGTCGCCGCCGAGGCCCTGGATACGATCACGGCCACTGGTACCGACCAGCTGCTCGCCGGCCGCCGTGCCGGTGATCTGTGAGGGATAGTCGCCGTCGTTGCCGCCCCCCGGATTGCCGCCACCGGTGCCCGGCACCAGCGCATTGATGGCCGCCGTGTTCAGCGCCGAGCCCCCTGCCGGCTGTAGGTAGTCCAGCGCCATGTCACCCCCGAGGAAGTGATTGGTGACGGTAACCTTCTGGGTGGCATTGCCGTTGACGGTGATCACCAGGTTGTCGCCATCACGGGCGAAGGCGAGTTTGGACAGCGAAATGTCGTTCTGGAAGATCAACCAGTCCGTACCGCCACCCGTATTGTCGATGACATCGATGCCGCCGCCGTAGACGTACTGGTCGTCGCCTGCGCCGCCGACGAGCGCGTTGCTCCCATCTTCGCCACGCAAGGTGTCATTGCCCAGCCCACCCTCGAGGCGATCGTCACCCGAGCCGTTGCCACTTCCATTGCCGCCGGACAGGTAGTCATTCCCGTCTCCACCGCGCAGGGTGTCATTGCCGCCCATACCAAACAGTGTGTCGGCACCGCCCAGGCCTTCGATCAGATCCTTGCCGGCGCTGCCCGCCAGCTGCTCGCCCGCTGCGGTTCCCTGAATGACCTGGTCGAACTGTCCGCCGGTACTGCCACCGGCAACGATCTGGTTGATCTGCGCGGTGGTCAGGTAGGAACCGCCATCCGGCTGCACGTAGTCGATCGCGGCGTCGCCGCCCAGGAAGTGATTGGTGACCCGGACGGACGGCGTGGCGGCGTTGTCCAGCGTGATCAGCAGATCGTTGCCGTCACGGCTGAACGAGATCCGCTCGCGGCTGATGCCGCCGGTGAAGAACACGCCATCGAAGCCTCCGCCGGTGTTGTTCACCGTATCGGTACCGCTGCTGGCGTCGAAGACGTATTTGTCATCGCCGCTGCCACCGATCAGCGTGTCGTTGCCACCGCCGCCGACAATAGTATCGTTGCCACCCAATGCGTGGATGGTGTTGGCTTCCGCGTTGCCGGCAAGGTAGTTGTCCAGTGCGTTGCCACTGCCATTGATGGCGTCAGCGCCGGTCAGGAACAGGTTCTCGATGTTGTCCGACAGTACGTATGAGGCGCTCGACTGCACCTGGTCCTTGCCGGCGCCGAGGGCCTCGACCACCACGTCGGCACTGTCATCGACGATATAGATATCGTCGCCGGCACCGCCCTCCATGCGGTCGATGCCTTCGCCGCCATCGTGATAGTCGTTGCCATTGCCTCCGTACAGAGTGTCGCTGCCGCTGCCACCAAACAGCGAATCATTGCCATCCAGGCCGTACAGCAGATCATCGCCATCCCAGCCTCCCAGGGTGTTGGCGCCTGCATTGCCGGTGATTACGTTGTCCAACCCATTGCCATTGCCGGTCTGGATGCCGACGGCCAGGATCAGATTCTCGACCTCATCGGCGAGCACCAGGTTCGTTTCATAGCGCCGTTCGATGGTATCGACCCCCTCCCCGGCATGCTCGACGATCCAGTCACCACTGCTGTCGTTGATGTAGTAGTCGTCTCCTTCGCCACCCTGCATACGGTCGCCACCGGCGGCGCCATCCAGGCGGTTGTTGCCTGCATTGCCCGTCAGCTGGTTGTTGCCGCCGTTGCCGGTACCATTGATGTTGACGGTGCCGGTCAGCGCCAGATCTTCCAGGGTATCGCCCAGCACATAATCGATGCTGGATTCCACCGTGTCGTGGCCTTCGTCGGCGAGTTCAACCACCACATCGCCGGTCTGGTCGACCACGTAGGTGTCATCGCCCAGACCACCCAACATGCGGTCGGCCCCTGCCCCGCCGTCTAGGCGATTGCTGCTGCTGTTGCCTGTCAGTTCGTTGTTGTCGGCGCTGCCGATGGCAGTGATGGCACTGCTCCCCTCCACCAGCACCAACCGCTCGATGTTGCTCGACAGAGCGTAGTCGCTGGTGGCATGCACGACATCGAGTCCCTCGCCCGCGAGTTCGACGATGCTGTCCAGCTGGCTGTCCACATGGTAGATGTCATCACCGGTACCGCCGTCCATGTGATCGTCCCCGGACTGGCCATCCAGCACGTCGTTGCCGCTGCCACCCAACAGGCGGTCGTTTCCTTGACCGCCGAACAACTGGTCATCGCCGGCGCCACCGTCCAGCCGGTTGGCACCCTCGTTGCCGGTCAGGACGTTGGCGAGTTCGTTGCCGGCTCCGTCGATGCTCCCGTTTCCGGTAAGCAGGAGATCTTCCACATTGGCTGCCAACCCGTGGTTCACCGAGCTGTGCACGATGTCCCTTCCTTCCGCGGCGGCTTCGATCACGACGTCACCGGCATCATCCACGATGTATACGTCATCACCCTGCCCGCCCTCCGACCGGTCAGCGCCGGTCCCGCCATCGAGGACGTCGGCACCCGCGCCGCCGCGAAGTGTATCGTTGCCTTCTCCTCCAAGGAGCCGGTCGTCACCAGTGTCGCCCTCGAGCAGATCGTCGCCACCTTCGCCGAGGAGCTGGTCATCACCCTCGGCGCCGTGGATGACGTTGCCCAAGGCGTTGCCTACGATCACGTCGTTGTGGCTGGTAGCCAGCAGCACCTGCTGGTCGAGCGCGGAAGCATCCAGCCAGCGCGGAGTCGCATCTCCGACGATCAGGTGCAGGCCGCGCGTTGCGAGCCCACTGGCCACATCGAAGATGTCCTCGACACGAACTTCATCCACGCCGTTCTGATCGATCCTGAGAACCAGGGTCGAACCCTCCCGGCGCATGACCACGCTGCCCTCGGCGACACCCAGAAGCCGCAGTGTCGAGGCGCCCGCGGTGTCTACGATCCGGTCGTGACCATCGCCGGCGGAGAACCGGTACTCGTCGTCACCCTCGCCGCCCTCCAGCACGTCGTTACCAAGACCACCGGCTAGCACATCGTTGCCGGACCCTCCCAGCAGTTCATCGTCGCCAGTGCCGCCGAGGAGCAGGTCGTCGCCCTGGTCACCTGCCATCCAGTCGCGGCCGTCCCCACCTTCCAGGATGTCCGCCCCGGCTCCGCCGTACAGCGCGTCCATGCCATTGCCGCCGAAGATCTGGTCCGCGCCTTCGCCGCCAGTAAGCGTGTCGTTTCCATCATCGCCATGAATCACGTCGTCGCCTGCCTCACCCTGCAGCAGGTCGTCCCCTTCGCCACCGGAAAGCTGATCGGCGCCGGCGCCGCCGGAGATCTCGTCATTTCCCTGCAGGCCGGCCAGGACATCGTCGCCCTCATAGCCCCGCAGAACGTCGTCGCCGGCGGTGGCAGCCTGGACCATCGACTTGATCATGGTCACCGACCACGATGCACCATTGGCGAAGCGGATCTCGTCGATCCGGGAGGGACCGGCAGCGTCTTCTCCGAAATAGTTCTGCACCGTCAGCACGTCCGAGCCGTTAGCGAGCTGCAGGACCAGATCGTTGCCCACCCGCGTTGCCCGCACGTCGGCGGGGTCGATGCCGGGCAGGAACTCGATGGTATCCACGCGATCAACCGCTGCGTCGTAGTTGTTGATCACGTCGCGCCCGAAGCCACTGGCGAAGAGGTACCGGTCATTGCCGGCTCCTCCCTGGAGAGTGTCGTTGCCGGCGCCGCCCTCCAGCCGGTCATTGCCATTGCCACCGTCGAGATAGTCGTCGCCCTCGCCGCCCAGAAGCAGATCGGCGCCGTCCCCGCCGGACAGATGGTCATTGCCCGTGCCGCCGTCGAGCGCGTCGTCGCCATCATCCCCATTGAGTCGATCGGCGCCGCCTCCGCCGGCCAGGCTGTCATTGCCGCCTCGGCCACTGAGCCACTCGTTGCCATCGCCGCCCTGGATCACATCGTCACTTTCGTACCCGTACCGGTCATCCACCCCGGGGGTAGGAACCAGCACGATCTGCTTTACATCGGCAATCGTCCACTGCGTGCCATCGGCAAAGCGGATGAGGTCCACGCGATAGGCGCTGTTGCCGTCGTCACGGAAGTAGTTCTGGATGTCGATCCGGTCATCCGTGCCGCTGATCTGGATGCACAGGTAGTCGCCGCTGCGCCAGACCTTCAGGTCTGAAGCGAGAACACCGCTGCCCATTTCGAGCACGTCGATGCGCCCCTGCGAAGCATCATGGTTGTAGATGCGGTCATGGCCGGACCCGCGGCCGAACACGTAGAGATCATTGCCCGTGCCGCCATCCAGATAATCATCGCCTGCGCCGCCATCGATGCGGTCGTCACCGGCGCCGCCGTTCAGCGAATCAGCGCCTGTGCCACCGAAGAGCCTGTCGCGGCCGTCACCGCCGTCCAGCGAGTCATCACCCGCTCCGCCATGCAGCGTATCGGCACCCGCACCACCATCGAGCTGGTCCTGCTGCGCGCCGCCATACAGGACGTCATCACCGGCCTCGCCGCGCACGATGTTGCGGCCCTGACCGCCGAATACCACGTCGTCGCCAGCGCCCGCAGAGATGGATTCGGATACATCCGGCGTGTCCTCGCCGAGAATCGTGTCATCGCCGGCTCCACCAGTGCCGCGACGCAGCCCGACCTGTTCCAGCGACTGGATGAACACGGCGTCCTGCGCGTTCTCGGCCACCCACGCACGCAACAGTGCCTCGCCCTGGGTCCAGGTGACCGCACCTGATACCTGTCGCGGCAATGCCCTGGCCAGCTCCACCAGATCGATGGCCGCGTTGGTACGGTCGGCGGCATAGCGGGACAGCAGTACCGTGTCGACGGGCGCAAAGTCCACGTCCGTCTTTCCGGTGACGGTGTCAATGGTCAGCGTCACCTTGTTGATGTAGGCCTGCAGGCGCGTCTGCAGTGCAAGCTGCGCGTAGCTGCCTTCGAAGAAGGCATCGTAGACCCGGCCATAGTTGTTGAGGTTCTCGGTACCCCAGAAGACGGCGCTGATGGGCTCCATGCCAAGGATGGCTTCGACGACACGCACCTTGCGCGTATAGGCCTCATCCATGCTGCCGGGTTCGCCGACAAATACCTGCTCGCCGGGACGCAAGCGGATCACATTCTCCGAGTTCTCGTCATAGCGTCCGCCGCTCATGTAGAGGGCGATGCTGTCATCGCTGAATCTGGGGTTCGTCCGTGCCCACTGGTAGAGCACCTCGCCCAGCAGTTCACGCTGGGCGCTGCGCGTGGTCGCTGCGGAGAATGCCTGGATTGCCTGGAGCAGCGCGGGCGACAGCGAGGCCGCCTCGCGCAGGTCCCGCAGCATCCCCATACCCTGCAGGTTCGCGAGCCCCGCCAGCGCCTCCGGAATCACGATGCGATCCACATAGCGGCTGTGGATGGTGTCGGCGTCAAAGTTGAAATCCTGCATCAACCGGGTCGATTCCACCCCGTTAGCATCCACGCGGGTGTAGCTACTGGTGCCCATCAGGTTGCCGCCGGGCACGTCGTCACTGGCAGGCCCATTGCCTACAAAGTTCGTGGAAAGGCGAGTGATTCCAAGTTCGGCTAACGTCTTCAGTTCGCTCGATTCACTGATGCCATTGCCGTTGCCGTCCTGCCAGATCTTCAGTGAACTGAAGGTCGCGTCGGCTGCGTCGATGGACCCATCGCCATTGGAATCGAGATCGGCAAGCGCCTCCATTCCGTTGAGAGCGAGGCGACCATTGCGCAGGCGCGTGCGGTCGCCGAACAGTTCACTGCCATTCTCGATCGCACCAGAGCCGTCGATATCATGCACCAGCAGACCATCGCGTGCACCGACCCAGCCGGTCGCCGTGCGAATGCCGTCGCCGTCGTAGTCGAAAAGTGGGCCGGACAGATCGCCATCAACGATTGTCGATACAACTCCGTCTCCGTCCAGGTCCAGGGCGATGGGATCGTAGCGCTCGATACGATAATCGTCGCCCCGGATCGAATCGCCCAGTTCACCGAGCTTGTCCTGCAGCGGCCCGTTCACTTCGTCCCACAGCATGCCCCCCAGGTAGCCACCGAGGACGGCGGCGAGCCCGATGGCGATGGTCACCGGAAGGCCGACGGTGAGGCCGAAGGCTCCCAGCAGAGCCATCGCGCCATAGCCGAAGGCCTCTGCCAGCAACAAGCTGGTGCCGGCCTTGCCGAGGCCGTTCCAGTCCTGGTTCAGCGCTGCCTGGCCGATCTGGTACGCGTCGAACGCCGGCCCCAGATACTCTCCGAGGGCTCTGCCAGCAGCACTGTTGCCGAAGGTGCCAAGATCACTCAGTGCCTGGGTCTTCATGTTCCCCAGAAAGCCGTTGAGCTGATCCTGGGTCTGGATGCTCTGGGTTACCAGGCTGTCAGCCATGGCGTTGTAGTGATTGGCCAGATTCTGGTAGGTCTGGGAGAAGCTGAGGTCTGGATTGTTGGCGTAGCGCTGCGCGTTGAGATCTGCATAGTGCGCGTTGGCCCGGATTCCGCTCTCCAATCCTGCGATCTGGGAGTCGAACGACGACCGGCCCTGCGCAACGGCCAGGTCATAGCCGTTCTTGTATGCATCGTAGAATCCACCGATGAAATTGTTCAGGTGTCCTGCGAGATCACCCGCATTCTGTTGAATTTCTTCAAGCGTAATGACGGAAGTTGCCACGGTTCACACTCCTTGTTGAATCAGGCCAGAGAGAAGGGATGACACACATGCGTGCAGGCGACCGCTCGAGGCTGAAGCGATCCTGCAGATCCGTTACGAGCAGGCAGCGCGCCCTGACGCGGGTGGGCGTCTGGACGGCCACCGCCCCGCGCCTAGTGCACGGCAGGTTTGGGGAAAAGCAGCCTGGGGGTTCCGACCAGCAGCAACCAGGCAGCCATTGCCGCGCCGTAGGCAAGAACAGTTCCTACCAGGAACGTGCCGAACAGGCTGCCAGTGAACAACTGATATAACCCCTTGCCGCGTCCAGCAGCGCTGCTGCCAACAGTGAGCACGATCACCGGCAGCAGCATCAGCCCGCTGCAGAGGACCAGCGAAAAGGCACCCAGCAGCCAACGCTTGAACACGGGGTTCCAGGGCACGGGATAACCTGCGAGCCGTCGTCTCATCTGGAAAAACAGCACTGGAATGGCGACCAGATACATCAGTGCCACGTACAGCCAACTCCGGACATCGGTGCCAGCGCTATCAAGCAATGCGTGGGGGTAGGCCCCTGTACGATGCAGCACGTGGGCACCTGCCGCCAACAATGCGCTCATCGCCATTGCGGGCCAGAACAGCCGCGAGACGCTGCCCCATTGTGCGTTGCGTTGCTGTTGCCCATCATTCATGCCAGACATGAAAGCCTTCTTGGGAGGTTGTGTCATGAGATATCCGGGAGCACTCCCGGGCTTTCGCAGATTCGGCCAGGGAATGGCAGGAGCGGTTGTTGCTAGCGTTCTCGCAGCGCCTCGCCTGCATGTTGGCGCAATGGACTCAGCAGGTAGTCGATGACCCGCCGTTTCCCGGTCTTGATCTCGGCGCTCAGGCTCATGCCCGCGGTCAGGCGGACACGCACTCCGTCGATCTGCAGGGTGGCCTTGTCGAGCTTGACCCGTACCGGGAAGACCAGGCCGAGATTCTCGTCCTGCATGGCATCGTGGGAGACGCTCACTACTTTTCCTGTCAGGTAGCCGTAGCGGGTATACGGGAAGCTCTCCACCTTCACGGTTACCGCCTGGCCGGTGCGCACAAAGCCGATGTCCTTGTTGAGGATGGCAGCTTCGACCTCCAACGCGTCCTCGCTGGGGACTACGGCCAACAGCGGTTGCGCCGGAGTAACCACGCCGCCCACTGTGTGCACGACCAGCTGCTGCACGGTGCCATCGACAGGGGCCCGCAGGGTCATCTGGTGGTCACGCTGACCTGTCCGCGACACTTCAGGCGTCATCTGCCCTATCTGCTCCTGTGCATCGCGCAGCCCATCCAGGGTCTGTTGGCGGAAGTCCGCCACCAGTACCCTCAGTTCTTCTTCGGCGGCGCGCTGAGCGGATCGGATCTCCTGCGCGCGATTGCGCTGTGCGGCGAGGTCGCGTTCCCCCGCGATGCGTTCCTGCTCTCGCAGCAGATAGTCGTGCCGCCCCACGTAGTTGCCCTCCAGCAGGCTCCGGTAGTCGTCTGCGCGCAGCCGGGAGATCCGTGCAGATTCCTCCAGCGGCTTCACCGCGGCCTGGGTGGTTTCCAGTTCCGCGCGGCGCTGTGCGATCAAGGCCTGCAGATTGTGGCGCTTGGCCTGTAGTGCCTCGTACTGGCTTCGCGCCAGTGCCAGCTCAGCCTGCACCCGGTCTGCGGGCAGGTCCGGATCAACATGGAATACCGGAGCTGCGCCATTCTCCTGAGCCTCGGCGAGGGCGCGCAGGCGCAGGGCGGACATGCGGGCGTTCAACAGTGCATCGCCTGCCTTGGCCACGTCGGCCGACGTGGCGGTCGCATCGAGTTCGATCAGCACCTGCCCTGCTTTCACCGTCTGCCCGTCACGCACCAGAATCCGCCGCACCACGCTGGTTTCCGCCGGCTGCACCACCTTCGTCCGTGAGTCCACGACAGTTTTTCCGGGCGCCACGGCAACGATATCGAGCTTGCCGAGACTGGCCCACAGCACCGCCACACAGAACAACGCGATGATGATGCGCAGCGTCCACCGTGCGGTGGGCGACGCAGGGGTTTCAATCAGTTCCAGGTGGGCGGGCAGGAAGGCGCGCTCGTCGGCCTCGCGCGCAGGCGGGTCCATCTCGTGGCGGGCCTGCCAGGCGCTACGGAACACGGCAAGGTAACGCGCCGCAAAGGCACTCACCGCATCACGGATGTGCTTCATGCCGCCCCCTGCTGCAGGCGATGCAGCTGCGCATAGTGCCCATCTGGCTGTGCCAGCAGCTCATCGTGCGTTCCGCTCTCGACGATGCGACCGCGGTCCACCACGACGATGCGGTTGGCCCTGCGCACGGTGGAAAGGCGATGCGCGATGATGATGACGGTGCGACCCCTGCAGATCTCGCGCATGTTGGACATCACCGCATGCTCGGACTCGTAGTCCAGAGCACTGGTGGCTTCATCCAGGATCAGGATGCGGGGATCGGTGATCAGCGCACGGGCGATCGCCACGCGCTGCCGCTGGCCACCCGACAGTCCTGCACCGTGCTCCCCCACTTTGGTGTCATACCCTTCAGGCAGCGCCGAAATGAACTCATGGGCACCGGCCAGGGTCGCCGCCTGTATCACCCGCTCAAGCGGCATGCCTGGATCGCTCAGAGCGATGTTCTCGCGCACGCTGCGGTTGAACAGAAAGTTCTCCTGCAGCACCACACCCAGCTGCCTTCGCAACCAGGCTGGATCGGCCAAGGCCAAGTCGTGTCCGTCCACCAGAACCCGCCCGCGCTCGGGCGTGTACAAGCGTTGGACCAGCTTGGTCAGTGTGCTCTTGCCGGAACCGGAACGCCCGACGATGCCAATGACCTGACCGGCCGGCACGTGCAGATCGATGCCGGCGAGGATTTCCGGCGTATCGGGGCGATAGCGAAACCCGACCTGCTCGAAGGTGATGTCTCCACGGATGGGCGGCAGTGCCATCCGGCTGCCGGGCAGTTCCGTGCGGGTGTTCAGGATATCGCCGAGACGCTGGACCGAAATGCCCACCTGCTGGAAGTCCTGCCACAGCTGGGCCAGGCGGATGATCGGCGCCGCGACCTGTCCGGACAGCATGTTGAAGGCGATCAACTGGCCCAGCGACAGCTTGCCATCAATGACCAGCTTTGCCCCCCAGAACAGGATCGCGACGCTGACCAGCTTCTGCACGAGTTGTACGCTCTGCTGGCCGACCGTCGCGACCTTGGTGACCCCGAAGCCGGCATTTACATATCCTGCCAGCTGGCTATCCCAGGTGCGCGTCACCCGCGGATCGACCGCATTGGCCTTGACCGTGCCGATGCCACTGATGGTTTCGACCAGGAAGGACTGGTTGTCCGCGCCGCGTGCGAACTTCTCATCCAGGCGCTTGCGCAGCACCGGAGTAATGCCCGCCGAAACAAGCGCATAGAGCGGCAGCGAGATCACGACGATCAGCGTCAGCCAGCCGCTGTAGTAGAACATCACGGCCAGGAACACCACGGTGAACAGCAGGTCCAGGACCGAGGTCAATGCCTGGCCGGTCAGGAAATTGCGGATGTTCTCCAGCTCGCGTACGCGTGCGATGGTGTCGCCGACACGCCGGGATTCGAAGTACGCCAGCGGCAATGCCAGTACATGCCGGAACAGCCTGGCGCCGAGCTCGACATCGATCTTGCTGGTGGTGTGGGCAAACACATACGTACGCAGCCCGCTGAGCACGACGTCGAACACGGCGATCGACACCAGGCCGATCGCAATCACATCCAGTGTTGTCAGGCCTCGATGCACCAGAACCTTGTCCATCACCACCTGGTAGAACAGCGGCGTGACCAGTGCGAACAATTGGATGAAGAACGAGACAACGAAGACTTCCAGCAGCATCTTCCGGTACTTGATCACCGCTGGAATGAACCAGCTGAAATCGAACCGGGCCAGCTCGCCGAGAACCGACGCCCGCGATGCGACCTGCAGCAGGCGTCCACGGTAGCGTTGCCGAAGCACGGCCATGTCAATGTTCTGCGGGCGCTTCTGGGCCAGATCGTGGATCAGTACCTGATCGCCATTGATGCGGGCGATGATGAACGCATCGCCGTCCTCACCCAGGGCCAGCGCAGGCAGGTTGGCGAGCGCCAGGCGCGCGCAGGGCGTCGATACCATCCGCGCTTTGAAACCCAGCTTGCGGGCCGCCAGGACCAGAGTCGTTTCGTCCATGGGGCCATTGCCCAGCCCAGCGTCGTGCGCCAGCTGACTGGCGTCGGCCGCTATGCCATGAAATTGAGCAAGCAGTACCAGACCACGCAACGCCAGATCCTGTTGATCCTGCGCACGCCCTCCCCCCGACACCAAAGGTGCCGCGTCTCCCTGTGGCATAACATCCCCTGCGCAGCTTCCATTGTGCGCGTCCCCGTCGCGGAGATTGGGGTCACCAAAGATCCCTGTCAAGTGGTGGGCTTGGCACCGTCGGGGGCGCCAAATGTGTCGCTCTCGGTTTGAGGACTTCGCCCCCTGTGAGAACAGCTTCCTGGTCATACCAGCTGTATAGAAATTTTCGAGAGCTTTCGTACAGACTGGATGCAAACTGCCCGGGATCCGTAGTGGGTTTGCTCTAGCTTTAGTGGACCATTTCTAGAGCATCTGCTGCTGGCCCGAGGCGGACATCCGCCCGACCCCTGATAGATCCCCCTAATCCCCTCCCTCGCCGATGTCCGCTTCCGGCCAGCAGCGGACGCTCCAACATCTCGGCCAGGCCCATCCATGGAGCGGCTTGACCTTGAAAGAAGTATTGAGCCGGGTACTACTTGAGCATGTCCAACAAGTCCTTGTCTTCATGCCCATGCTCCCACGTAGAGAGAAAGCAGAAGCTCACACCGCTTTGCATGGCAACCTTCTGGAACCCAGCGAGCTCTTCCTTCGTGATCGGATACTCAACCGGGTCAAAGTGCAGAAGCGCCCACGGCTTGAAGAGTGAGAACCCGCTCGTAAGCTCCGAGAAGACTTCCTTCAGCTTAGGCCGGATGGTGGAGAAGTCCCTGATCGCCCCCGCGCGATTGCCAAGGGCGTGACACTGGCGACGGATGGTCCTGTCTCCACCGACCACGCGGGCAATGAAGTGGTCCTGGTGCACTTGAACGTAGATCAGCTGACGGCGAAAGATCTTCATCCCCATCTCAACGCCACCTGCTCAACAGCCGTCCGTGTAACTGCATGCCTGCCATCAATGCGCGGGCTGCGTCTGCAGCGCGCTTGAACCACTGCGCAGCAGATACAGTGCAACCAGGAATGGCCACAGCGAGTTGATCGATGAGAACACGCGCTGGGTCAGCCCCCTGAAGCCGTCCGGATCCGCGCCCACCAGGTTCAACCAGAGGTAGACGATGCTCGCGATGCTCACCACAGCGGTCACGGCGTACGCCTTTCGATTGACGGACCACGCACTCAACTCGATATGCGACATCGCCGGTGCAATGATGTTTGCGATGCCGATGGTGTAGAAGCCGTGCATCGGATGACCCATGGGCCAGAGCCCGTTGGTCAGCATCGAGACGCCAAAGATCATCCAGCAGACGGCACCTACGGCAATCCGACGACCGGACTCCCGCCACACCCCAATGGAGAACGCCACGAAGCCGACGCCGGAGCCGATGGCCGCAATCCTGGCGCAGATGCCTGCGAGCGTTGACGCCTGCAGCAGCTCGCTGGCGTGTTGTGCAAGCGGGTTGTAGCCCGGCGCGAACACCGCGGCAATACTGGTCCAGAACAGGAACCACGGAAGCGGGACCAGACCCGCGGAGAGAAGAAGTCGGTTGCGACGTAACACGTACAGTGGTCCTTGTTTTGGCCTGCGCCAGTGGAATCCGTTCAAGTGCTGCAAAACCTTCCCGTTGTAGGCAGGACAGCTCTGCGTGACTACATCGGTAGTCAGAATGTGCGTGGCGTCCTGTGGGGGTCAATAGGCAGAAAGTCATTCACGCCCGGAAGCGATGCGGACAACGGCCTCGTGGCAAGGCGCCCTTTCTGGTCCACCCTGCGCTTCTACCAGCTCAAGCGGTAAAGTTGCGTATCCCATGCTCAGGTGTGCCATGCCCGCACTCGACCAAAATGACATTGTCGGTGCACAGCACGAAGTGCAACGGCTCCTGGGCCGTTGCATTCTGCGCCTGCAGCAGTACGAGCATTTGCTGAAGGCCATGCTGGCCGTGAACAAGCTTTCGGGCACCTCGGAAACACTGCCACTCGCCTTGGATAATCGCAGGGCTGAGATCAGCGGCAAGACAATGGGCATGCTGGTCGGCCGTTTGATGGCCGAATACGTGATGAGGGAAGGCGCAGAAGCCCCCGCCGACACTCCGGATTCACGCTCCGACTCATGCTTTCTCACTGTCCGGACGCAGCTCAATCTTCCAGACGAAAGCCATGCGGCGCTCCAAACCGAACTGCGTGAACTAGTGAGACTGAGGAACATGCTCGTTCACGGCTTCATCGAGCGGCACGACATCTGGACCATCGATGGATGCTTGCAGGCGCAGGATGCGCTCCGCAGCTCTTACACCAAGATCGACCAACACCTCCAACAACTGCGCACCTTCGCTGAAAATATGGACGAGACAAGAAGAGCGTTTGCAGAGTTGATGCAATCGCCCGAGTTCCATGAGCTTGTGGTCAATGGCGTCGCGCCTGATGGACAGATTCTCTGGCCCATCGCGGGTATTGTCAGTGCGTTGAGGCAAGCCTGCCGGGAACGGCCCATCGATGGCTGGGTGAATCTGGACACAGCTGTTCGCTGGGTTTCCGAGCATCATCCGGAACAGACACCGAAGAAGTACGGCTGCGCCCGCTGGCGGCATGTCATTCACGAATCCGGGCAGTTCGAGTTGCGCCGTTTCACTCACAACGGACAGTTCGGGGCGTGGCTCCGCGAGCGCGTCAGTTCGACGGGTTGAAGAGGGACTTCCGCCAGCAATAACCACAGCAGTAGTTCGCCATTGCCGATGACGTGATGTCGCAACTGACGCACTCAGCGCTTTTGGCTGAAGGATCTGACGACTCTGTTCCAGAAGTGCCGGCACTCCCGCGCCGCAAGGCTCTCGCGCCACTCCACGCTATGCCAGAATGCCAAAAGCGTCTCGGGCTTTGGCGGCTTTGACCCCAACCCCTTGGCATTTCAAACAACATCAGGCAACTCTGGTAGAGCCACCGACAACGGGTGGCCGGGCGTCGAAAACCCGATTCACTAGAAGTTGTTTACGCTTGTCAGCCGGCCCCACCACGCGTGGTGCCGGCTGGCAATCCGTCTGCCGGCTATGGCGGGCGGTGCGTGGGGGTCTTGTACCCGCCGGCATTGTCTAGTGATCCGGTTTTCGAGCCACGCATCGTCCGCCACCTTTATCGGTGGCGGCTTCTGACTGCTTGCACGGAGCCTGCCATGACCACGCCGCACTCCCCTCCCCCGCGCCCCATCCAGGAGGCGCCCTCGCCTTCCCCTGCGCTGGACCCCAACAGCCTCATCGCCATCCTGCGCAGCATCGGCGCAGGCGCTGCGGCCGACGGTCAGCCGTGGCCCGAGCGCCATCACCTGCGCAGCCGGCAGATGCAGCTGTCCGACGCCGACTGCGCGCTGACGGGCCAGCGCATCGTGCAGGAGATCCTGCTGGCGGCCGAGCGCACGCGCCAGAACGGCGAGCCCGACCAGTACGTGGGCGATCGGGTGATGGAGGGGCTGGTGATGGCCGACATCGCACTTACCGCCTTCATCCACGAACGAGTGCGGCCACAGGACTGAGAGCGCGCTTGTGGGCGTGACGTTCTGTTTGCGTGCGGGGTGACGAATGAAGAAGCACGGCCTTGCCGCTGCGGCGGTGTGCATCGTGGTGATCGGCGCGGTATGGCTGGGGTGGCCCGAGCCAGCGGGCGAGCAGGTGTGGGCCTACCAGACGCTGCACGAGGTCGATTACCGGTTGCTGCGCGGCGATGCGCTCGGCTTCGTGACCGCGAAGGCCCAGGAGGGCTTTGAACTGCACACGCGCTATTCCGAAGCGACGTCCTTCGAGATCCGGTGCAAGGGCGTCCGGGTGATGGCGGTGGAGAATGCGTCCTCACGTGTGTTGATCCGAATCCCTACGGATGCACTGCGGCGCGCGCCCGATATCGCGCACCTGCACGCCAACTTCCGCCGTTGGCTGAAAGGACCCGAGCCACGCGCGGTTGCTGGTGGCGCCTGAAGAGCCGTCGTGGTTTGAGGCGAGTTTGCGTAGCGTCGTAGAGCGCGTGCCCCGCAAAGAGCAGTGCGGCCTCGACGCTACGGTTGGACGGCACCGTTCGCAAGAAACGCTGCGCTGGTAGGGACACTGGCCCGAAGACAATCCCGTCTGGGTCAGGCGCTGCGCAGGATCGCTACCGGGGCTTCCTTGGCTGCTCGTCGAGCCGGTACAAATGCTGCGGCCTGGCCCAACAGAAGCACCGTGAGTACGCCAATCGCGAGAAATGGCGCTTCGATCCTGGCCACCTCGTAGTACCGGGCCACGGCCATGTTCAGCCCGATGGCCAGTACGGTGCCGACAACAGACCCGGCGGCGGTGAGAATCAGGTTCTCCACCAGGAAGTACCGGAGGATGTCGGATTTCCGGGCGCCCAGTGCGCGCCGGATACCGATCTGCCGATACCGCTTGCGGACCCAGAAGCTCGCCAGTCCGTACACGCCCGTTGCGGTTACCACCAACAGCGCCAACCCGGAACTCAGGAACATGATCGCCATGGTCTGATCGTGTCGGAAGTAGTCGGCGCGCAGCTCCCGGAATGAGGTGCTGCGGGCGATGGTGCGGTTGGCATCGCGTTGCGACAAGGCTGTTTCACTGGACGCAATCACGTCTGCCAATCGTTCATCAGTGCTGCGGATGGCGAACATCACGCGAGTCCCGTCCGGAATCAGCGGCAGGATGAGTGACAGGTCGTTGTCTGCATCGGTCTTCAGGACAGGCCGCGAAAGCGTCTTGACGATGCCGACCACCTGGATGGGATGCTGCGCATCGGCATACAGGAACTTGCCGACCGCGCCGCCCTCCGGAAACAGCTTGTCCGCCAGTGTCTGGGAGACAACCGCCTCGCTCGCCTTGTAGAGCCCGGCATAGTTGGCGCTGGCCTCCATCGGCACAAATGCTCCCGCAGACAGATCACGGCCGGCAACAATGGTCAGGCCCAGCACCTTGGCTGCAGGCGAAGATGCCGTGTAGACAGTCGGCTCTGCCTCGACGATGCCGGAGATATCATTCCCTTCAAGCACCTTGTTGGTGAATCCCACCGTCCAGCTGCGCTGGGAAAGGGGAAGCGACTCTGTTGCGATAACCTGCTCCACGCCCGGCTGCTGCCGGATGGTCTCCAGGTCGGTCTTGATCGAGGCTGCAGGGTTGGCTGCGGCAGGCCCCAGGTACTCGGTCTCGATGACGCCCAGGTTCGCCTCTTCCAGGCCTGTATTGTAGGTGAGGGTTCCCAGCCGCTCGGACAACAGAAACGCAAGGTTCGTAACGCACGCCGTGGCAACCAGCACCTGGACCAGGAGAATGGACGCAATGAATCGGTTGCGGGTGAGCGCCCGGACGATAATGGGGACTTCTGCAATGCTCATTCTGAAGCCTTGATCTGCATGGCCAGACGGCCTGAGGTAGCGCGCAGCGCAGGGAAGAACGCAGCGATGACACTGGAAACACACGCCAGGCCCACGGTGAGAACGGCCATGCTGAGATCCATGTTTGCCAGCGAGGCGTAGTCTTCCGGCTGCATCCGCACAAGGTAGAGACCGGCCTCCGCAACGATCAACCCCACCGCTCCGCCCAGGCCGCCGATGATCAGTGCCTCAGTGCAGAGCTGATAGATCACATCCTGGCGGCGGGCGCCCAGCGCTCGACGGACTGATATTTCATGGGACCGGCGGATGAAGCGGGCGAAGATCAAGGCACTCATGTTCAGCAGGCAAACGATCAGGAACCCCAGGCACAGCGCCAACTGCAGCTTCACCTCGTTGGGGATGATGCGATGCTCGACCAGGAAGTCCTTCAAGGACACCATCCGCGGTGCGGTAGCCCTTTCAAACCTTCCCGCCTGGTGCTGTGCACGTGCGTAGTTGCCCAGGAAACGCTCGTACTGTTCGACACTGGCCGCGTCAGGCAACTCTGCCCAGAACTGGATCCATGATGTGCGGGCGTCCTGCAGGCGATTGAGGGGTTTGTCACCGCTCCATGAGAAGACGCTGTTGGACACCGTCATCTGCATTTCTGCCGCGACACCTATCGGGATGAAGAAGTCTTCGCGCCCCTTGAACACATCCCGCTGAAGGTCCGTATAGAACCGGGGGCGCGGGCTCCACGGACCGGCAATACCCACCACCGTGAATGCTTGGCCGCCAAGCCGAACCGCTGTTCCCACCAGGCCTTCACTGCCCAAACGAGCAGCCAGTTCCTGACTCAGCACGACAACCCGGGCGTGGGCAGCATCATCTTCACGTGTCCAGGCCCTGCCCTGCGCCACCGGGATGCCGAACATGGCAAATGCATCGGCAGTGACGTACTGCCCCTGCGTGAAGAATGGGATCTGCACGCTGCGCTGCGCATCCACCAATAGGCGAGCAGATGCCAGCGCGGTCTGATGGGAGGCAGGGGCCTGCCGAAGCAGGTTCTGCGCATCTACCCAGGTGAGGGCCACGCGCGGGTCCTTGCCTGGCTTGACGTCGTAGGACGTGGGGAGTGCGTCAATGAAGGGGTGATAGAGATGCTCGCTTCGCCCCGGTAGCGGATCCCACGTCATTGTCCGCACGACAGTCAACATCGTCATGCTTGCGCCGATGCCCAATCCCAGCGCCAGGATCAGCGCGGCGCTCATCCCCTTGGTTTCCAGAAGCCTTGTGCGCGCCAGCGCAACGTAATAGCCGAACATATACGTCTCTCTAATGCAGGAAGGTGGCTGCAGTCGGAATCACGTCCACCGGTTCAATCGAGATCCACGCTGTGCTGTTCTGCGCCCTGTCGCAGGCTTCCAGCAGATGCATCAGGCGAAAGCGCGAGCGCTGGATGATCCGAAGGATCGCTTCGATGTCCTTCTCGCTTCGATCCTTGATGAACGCCCTGGGCATCTTGTTCTGATTCAGGGCGTCCACAACGGCCTCCAGGGTCAGGTAGCTGAGCCGTTGGGTGGAGGCACTGTCGATGAAGATCGAGGCGCTTTCCGCCATGCGCGGCAGAAATTCCGCCAGCAAGGCCTGGATGCTGTCCTGGGAGTGGTTGAAATCGGAGAAGACCATGTCTATCCCGTCGTCAAACGCGGGGGCTTGGGCAATATCGGCGAAGTCGATCTCCTGCCAGTTGGCGACGACGTGATTCTCGACCCCGGCCCACTGGAATACGTGCTTCAGGAAAGCGGGATAGTCCTGTCCCATCTCCCGCAGTGAATCGGCAAGCGGCCCCTGCAGGCCCTCGACAAACCTGATTCCTGGCTCACTGGAGAAGTGCGAACCGTTGTCATAGGTGTGAATGACACCGCTGCCGTTCTCCCGCAGTGCACCGGCCATCCAAGCCGCAGTGACGCCAAACCCGGTACCCAGTTCGACCACGATGCGCGGGCGCGTCCGCTTGACCAGGCTGTACAACAGTACGCACAGGTCCTCGCTTCCGTAGGCCCAGCCCATGGACTCGCGCAGCGAGCTCAGCTTCTCAAGCAGCATTCATACCTCCGGCGTTGCCGGCAAGCAACCACGCGTCCAATGCAGTCTGCACAGCGGTGTCGGCGGCGACGGAACGAAGGTAGGGCGAGAATGCATGGAAGGTGACTGCTTGATCCGTCACGTACAGGAGCATCTCTCCTGCTTCGGAACGGAAGGCCTGTGCAGCTGCTCGGGTCAGCTGCCCGCACACAGCATCATCGACCTCAGCGCTTGCACGGGGAAAGTGGATTCCGTTGTAGTCCCGCCCAAGGAACCAGGCGATCACGGGGACGCCCTTCGGCCTGGACACGTGGAACTGATGCCTGCGGCGCTCTTCGTCATCAAGCTGCCGTTCCTGTCGCCAGTCAAAAAGCGACCAGACTGACTTCTGCATGGGGTCCTCGATGCGGGACAGGTCTGGTTCTTCGTAGCCATAGCTGTAGGCGAAGTCAGGCGTATTCGCCTCCGGGAGGGCGCGTTGGAGTTCAAACCACTGCACATTCAGCGGGGCCAGACACCGGGATACGCCGCGCGTGCCGGTGTCGTGACAGAGGTTCACCCCCAGCGCAAGAAGCGGCTGCAGGCGGATATGGAACCAGCGGGCATCCACACCGTGCTCTGCCAGGAGCCGCTCGATCTGCGTTCCTTCCAGAGAGAAGACCCGGTTCACCACGTTGGCTCCGCGGAACAGACTCTCAAGATGCGCACCGGGGCTCAAGCGGAGAACCTCGGGCCAGGGTTGACCCTCCATTACCGGTATCAGCTCATCAACGTGTATGGCAGGGACACCCGTAGCCAGCGCCCGCAGCGCGACCGGGTCAAGGTGATCCGCGTGGATGACGACCGTTCTGCTCATTGCTGCCACTCCCCGTAGCGATACTGACGCTTCATCTCGGCCTGCATCTGATCGATCATCTGCCCGACCTCACCATTGATGGCGTCCTTGGTCATCAACCGACCGCTGAGATCCTGCTCGATCAGGAAGCCGGCGGCGCAGACGGCCAACCTGCGCTGGACGTGGCGCTTGGCGGCTTCACCCAGGTCCGGAGACATCTCGAGATGACGCTTGAGCAGGCGGTGACACACGTAGTAGACGAAGACCGCGTGGATATAGGAGGAGTTGGGAATGGGATTGCCGGACCACGGAGACACGACACGGTGCCGGTAGTCATTGGCAACGAAGAACCCGTTGGCAAGCTCCCATGCGGCCAGATAGTTGTGGGTGCTTTCATGCATGATGCTTTCCATGCACGCCTCAACCAGAAGTTCCGGGTTATGCGTGTTCAGCAGTCGAATGGAACCTGGCTGCCTCGGCACATGCTCGGAGCCGTAGCGGCCGGCTTCATCGGACGTGACCTCTGCCGACTTGCGCACGGTGATCCGCCGGACGAAGTTGCGGATGAGAAGGCCGTACATGGGTTCTGACCGGTCGATCGCTGCCAGCGCCTCTGCCAGCTTTCGCGAGACATGCTCGCGCTCCGCATCGGTCAGCGGTAGGCACGGTTGGCTCAGCACTCCAGAGCGTGGCTCATGGTGCCGCGCCGGTGGGCTCTCAAGATCGAGCGCGATACAGTCACCCAGCTTCGGCAACTGCCGAAGGGTCCACACGCCCGTGGCATCCTTTTCCGCAACGCAGTCTCCAACCGGACTGTAGAGCTGCCACTGCCGTGCCTCTCTCAAATACCTGTCGGTCCGTCCCTGCGCCAGCTCGGCGATCGACTTCTCCCGAGCGATGATATCGTGCAGCGCGCCAAGCGCGCGGGCCTGTTCCTCTGCCCTCTCCTGCTCGTCGGCTCCTGACTCCACCCTGCCCTTCCGCGCAGACTCCAGGCACAGATATTGCTCGCAGAATTCGGAACTGAGCAGCACACGGGCTTGGCGATCGGGCCCGATTGACTGGTAAATCTGGTGCATGGCACGAGTCGTGACTCCGTATTTCTGGTCAGCAAGCACTTCCTGAAGTCGCGCTCTCATCCTGCGGAGTCTTGACCACAGGATGCCCTCGACGACCGACTCCATGCATTCTGATGTGTCTGCGATCTCCATCAGGCAGATCGGGTTTCTTACATCAGTCCGTTGCGCCTGGGTCATCGAATTCATTTTTCTCCTCCATGCAGTCATCGCCGTCCTCGCTACTTGCACCTGGCCGCTCTTATCAACCCTTCAGATCCACCTTGAGGCCAAAGATCGAAAACCACCTCTGGCCTCTATAGGCTCTGCATGACAGTGATCTACGTGCAAGGGGCGGAGAGATCCCCGCCCCTCTCCCTTCAGACGTCGAATCGGGAATCGGCGGAACTGCGCGAAGCAAATGCCACCTGCTTGCTCGCCGTGTCGTGATGGTGATGCGACCCGATAGAATCGGAGTGATGGTGCCCATCTGCAAGAAGCGCAGATTTTTCGGCTGTGAACTCACCAATGCTCAGGGACTGCATATCCGCCTTGATAGACGTCGACGCCGCAATGTCATTGGCGAAAGTGCTGTTCGGTGCGGCAGCAGAAGCCGCGCCTGCGGCTGCGACACCCGCAATGATCAGCGCGAGGGGCGAGAGAGTCTTCACAGCAGTGCGTTGGGTCATTTGTCTTTACTCCATGTAATGGTAGGCATTTGATCTTCTGAGCTGCGAACGTGATCAGCGTTGTGGCTCAACTTGATTCAACGACCTGCCGGTATCCGACTGCAACCTCGCTGCTGTGCCGCGCACAGCTTCCGCCTCGCTTGGGCGGTTGCGCCCCAGCTGCCACTGCGTCCAGAGAGCAACCATCCCGGGTTGAGCGCTTGCATTTGCACTTGTGTGCTGGCCCTGAAAAGGCGCCACTGTCGCTAACGTCTTGGCCAGGGATAGGGAGGACACGACGGCCACCCCGTATCGTGATCTGTGAGAAGCAGCGTCCTCAGCACATTCAAGAAGAGATTCGTGCGAGAAACGACATATATAGACCTGCTACAGAATTGACGATCTGCATTGGCGCTCACACACTTCCCCGCATGTCCTGTGCAAGGCAGCCTAGGAAGGGGGGGTATTCATGGAATTCCGCACTGATTCACTGTCCGCTCGGATCCGCGCTGCTCGTATCGGCAGCGGGCTATCTCAAACCGATCTCGCCAAAGCTCTGAACGTAAACCGGGCGACGGTGGGCCACTGGGAACGCGAACTAGGCTTCGTGCCGTCTATCGACCATCTGCATGCGCTGAGCAGGGTCACGTGCGTGAGCGTATCCTGGCTGATTTCGGGTGACACCATCGCCGATGGTGGGAAGCCGGAAGGAATGCGCCTGCAAATGGAAGCACGCATGTTGACGGCATCGCGCAACCTTCCGATCTCCCTCCTCGACAACATTGTTGAGTTGATGAGGTCTGCCGAACGCCATATCTGACGTCGTCCCGACGACTGAACCACACGTAGTGGCAGGCCGGATAATTCCTAGATGTCACGCCGAAGTATTCCGATGGTGATCGGCACGCCGCCGCCGCACCATCAAGCGCCTCTCCGCAGGAATCCACACATGAGCCTGGCGCTGGTCCATAGCCGTGCCCGCGCTGGGGTCGATGCCCCGCTGGTGCGGATCGAAGTGCATCTCTCCGGTGGCCTGCCGGTCACCCAGTTTGTCGGCCTGGCCGAGACCAGCGTGCGTGAATCACGCGAGCGCGTACGGGCGGCCCTGCTCTGCGCGCGCTTCGATTTCCCGCAGCGGCGCATCACCTTGAACCTGGCGCCCGCCGACCTGCCGAAGGAAGGCGGACGTTATGACCTCGCGATTGCCTTGGGCATCCTCGCTGCCAGTGGCCAGGTCGATCCGCAGTCGCTGCTGCAGTACGAGTTCCTCGGCGAGCTGGGCCTGACCGGCGAGCTGCGCCCGGTGTCCGGTGCGCTGCCCGCCGCCATTGCCGCCGCCGAAGCGGGGCGCATCCTGATCGTGCCGCCCGGCAACGCTGCCGAAGCTGCGCTGGCCCAGCACGCCGATGTGCGCGTGGCGCGTACTCTGTTGGAATGCTGTGCCGGGCTCGGGAATCCACGTTTGCTGCCGCAGGTGGAACGCGTGGACACCGCACCGCTGCCACTGCCGGATCTGGCCGACGTGCGCGGGCAGGCGCTCGCACGCCGGGCGTTGGAAGTCGCCGCCGCTGGTGGTCATCATCTATTGCTGATCGGCAGCCCCGGCTGCGGTAAGACCCTGCTGGCCTCGCGCCTGCCCAGCCTGCTGCCGGATAGCGAAGAGATCGATGCCCTGCAGTTGGCGGCCATCACCTCGGTCAGTGGCGAAGGGCTGGACCCGAAGCGTTGGCGGCAGCGGCCGTTTCGCGCGCCACACCACAGTGCGAGTGCAGCGGCGTTGGTGGGTGGCGGCAATCCGCCCTGCCCCGGCGAGATTTCGCTGGCCCATCACGGCGTGCTTTTCCTGGATGAACTGCCGGAGTGGAACCGCAGCGCGCTGGAAACTCTGCGCGAGCCGCTGGAATCAGGCCACATCCGCATCTCCCGCGCGGCGCGCAGCGTGGTCTATCCCGCGCGTTTTCAACTGGTGGCGGCGATGAACCCATGCCCCTGCGGCTGGGCCGGCGACCGCAGCAACCGCTGCCTGTGCAGCGACGAGCGCATCACCCGCTACCGCGCGCGGGTATCGGGCCCGTTGCTGGACCGCATCGACCTGCACATCAACGTGAGCCGCATGGATGCGGTGGAGTTGCGTGAGAGCACACCGCTTGGCGAACCCAGCGCCAGCGTGCGTTCGCGGGTGGAAGCGGCGCATGCGCGGCAACAGGCGCGTGGTGGCCTCAACGCGCACCTGCCGCCTGCTGACCTACGTGCGTGCACGCGTTTGAGCGAAGCCGACCAGGACCTGCTGGAACACGCCATCGAGCGCCTGCAGCTGTCGGCGCGGGCAATGCATCGCATCCTGCGCGTGGCACGCACGATTGCCGATCTGGCCGAAAGCGAGACCATCCAGACCGCGCACCTGGGTGAGGCCATCGGGTATCGGCAGTTGGAACGGAGGAGGACCGAACCGTATTCCCGATGAATCAGTCTTCTTGGAGACTGCGGAAGCAGTTATCACCGCGACGCGTGCGAATAACCAACGCGACTACAACAGCGTGGCGACTCAGGTCTCCTCCAACGGCGTCGCCATTCGGAGCATCGCACCAGGAGAGACGTCGGACGGCTTGAGCGGGGCTGCCGGTGACATCATTGCCTTCCGCGTACCACTTCCCACTGGAAAGACTTCGCTGAGCATTCTCAGCTACGGTGGCACAGGGAATATCTCGTTGTTTGGCGCCGATGGTCGTCCGGCCTCACGCGAGTCGTACGACACGTTCTCTACGCGGCAAGGCAACGTCGAGACGATCCGCTTCACCGGCTTGGCAGGCAATGCGGTTTACTTCATTGTCAGTGGTGAGTCTGGGTTCTCGGGCGTGCCGGTACGCGTTCAGTAAAGCAATCGCCCGGCTGCGCTGTGCAGCCGGGCACTTTTCTGGAGTATGTTGGATGAAAACAGCTTGGGGCGTGCTTGCGTCGGTGTCATTGCTCTGCGCTGCGCTCTCAGCGTGGCTGCTTTTCACTTCTTCAGCGGGGCCAAGGATGTATGCGGCCATGCAGCTCCTCATTGCGGGATTGCTGGCGTCCGTGATCTGTACAATTTTGTCGGTTGCGCTTGCCGACTATAGGCGGCGGCTGTTAAGTGCGGCGTTGCTCGCCGGTTACGCCGTGGCAGTGCTGGTGTACTTTGGATCAATGGGGAACGTTAGTTGATTGCGGTCTTTCGACGCCGATCACGGTCGATCACCGCGGGCCACCGGCACCTAGAGCGGAGGAGTGTCGGCATCGCAGGCGCTACCACCGTCTCCGTAGCCACGGTGGCCGCAAGCCTTGCATCGCACTGGTGTCAGGAACGAGTCGTTGCTGCTGGCGAAAAGCTAAACAAGCATCTCTTCTTGAGTCTGCTCAACAAGCCTGAGTATCAATGGGGCGAATTGGATACTCTCATGCATTTCATTGGCTCAGACGAGGCCACAACCAAACGACTGCTGCTTGAGATTGGCGCCCGTGCGACGTCCCCCGGCCCGAGTAGCGGGCAGGTTTATGTTCAGGTGTTGATGTTACCTTTCTTCACCGCAAACTGCGCGATGTAATCAAAGCGGCGCTATGCCGGATAGATTCACATCGGCTTCCTTGGAGCTCGCCCACCAGTGATGCCTCGCTTAATGCGGGGCGGCCCCGTATCACTCACCGAGCGGCGATTGCCTCGCGTGGCTCGGCCACTGGCGCTGAGGGCGACTGCATGTGACGCGCCTTGGTTGCCGCCAAGAGCTGGGCGCAGCGTGGACAGCGGCCTGTCGGTGCTGGAGTGGCGCAACTACGATCTGGTGGGAACGTTCCTGGCGGCCGGTCTCGGCACGCGCCTGCAGGAATAGTTCGTGCTGCGCGATGCAAAGGTGCATCTGGTGCTGTTCGGTATGGGGCTGAGCGAAGAAGTCGCCAGTATCCGCCTGCGCCTGCGCGCGCAGGGCATGCCGTCGCCGATTCTGGTCCGGACGTACTTTGACAGCTACGACGAGTCACTGTTCTGGCGATCGCTGGCGGCGCACATGATCCTGCCATCGGTGCAGGAGGGCGCTGGCCCCCTCCCCGCCACAGGCGACGCGTGCGACCATGCAGGGCCCAGTCCCTAGCGGTGCCTGCCTCGCCAGGTGCCCGCCCAGACATAGATGAGTACTCCCCAGCCGCCGCACCTGCCGACCTCCGATGCATCCGCTCCGCTGACGCCTGCTGCAACCGGCGGCGGGCCACTGGGTGAAACGAAGATGCGCGAAATCGCGGTGCGGATCTCGCAGTACTTCCGCGATTTCCTCGAATCCGATTTCAAGCGCGCGCAGGCCCCCCGGCGCCGCATCGTGCTCACCAGCGATTCCGGCTTCCGCGCGGGCATGCGTACGGCGCCCTACCCGGCGCTGGACAAAGAGCTGTGGAAGCTGCTCAGCCGGCCCTCCGGCGAGGAGCTTTCCCTCACCATCGGCCCGCGCAGCTACACGCGGCCGATCAGCGCGACGCTGCGCCGGATTGTCGAAGAGCAGGTGAACGCCATCAGCGAGACCGCCATCGCTACGGTGCGCGTGGCGGTGCTCGACACGGCGCGTGCCAGCATGGCCGGCACACTGGAAGACCCGGAAGCCTGGGTGGAATCGGTGCAGGGCACCCTGGTGGACGCGATGTGCGTGCAGGTGGTGCGGCCGCTGATCGCGCATCTGGCCGGCCCGCTGCAGGGCCAGGCGTACTGGGTGATGGATTCGCTGCACGCAGCGGAATCGGACCTGGTCACGCGCTCCGTTGTCGATCTGTACCAGACGCTGCCGGAAGTGCTGGCACGCCTGCTCGCCACCGGCGACGAGCTGCCGCTGCAGCTGGCCTGCGAGCACCAGTTGACCCGCGACGGCACGATCAGCGCGCTGATGGCGTTCTTCGAGAACTTCGTGGCGGCGGACGCCTTCCATGAGTTCCGCGACCTGGAAACCTATGTCGCCACCGGCGATGGTCTGCAGCTGTATCTCTACGTGGGCACGCTCAAGTACGCGGGCGTGCAGTACCCGGTGTTCTACCTGCCGCTGGACGTGGTGCGGGCCAAGGATGGGTCTGGCTATACGCTGACGCTCAGCAACCGCCTTTTCGCCAACCGCCGCGCGATCGACTTCGTGCTGCAGGAGCTGGCCGTGGGCATGGCACGCGAGTGGGTGTCGCCGATCCAGGAGCGCATCCAGTACCTCGAGCCGGCACAAAGCCTGTTTGAAGTGGCCGCATCGCTGTTCCGGCAGGTGGCCAATGCCGTGGATCTGGGCGGCGAGGTCTCGCTGTCCTCGTCCGCCAGCGAGGCGTCCACCGCCACCGTCGCGCTGTCGCCGGCCCTGCACCTGGCTGCATTCGAGCGCGCCGACGAGGCGCTGCTGAATGATTTCGAAGAGATCATCGACCAGGCCCGCAACGGTGGGTCGAAGCTGGTGGATCTGTTCCACGGCATGGTGGAAGGCGTGCTGATGCGCAACCCCGAGCCGATCGGGGAACGGGTGGAATCGGCGTGGGATGCGCTGCCGCTGGTGGAGCGCATGGTGTTCGATTCGCCCATCCCGTTGAACGAGGAGCAGCGCAAGATCCTGCTGGCGGTGCGCGAGCCGCAGGGGCGGATCGTGGTGGTCGAAGGCCCACCCGGCACCGGCAAGTCGCACACCATCACTGCCATCGCCGCCGACTGTGCGTTCAACAAGAAGAGCTGCCTGGTGCTGTCGGACAAGACCGAAGCGCTGGACGTGGTGTACGACAAGCTGTCCGATGCGATGAGCCGGGTTCGCCACGATCGCGATTTCCCCAACCCGATCCTGCGGCTGGGCCAGCAGGCGGCCAACTTCAAGCGCCTGACCTCCACCGGCACCATCAGCCAGATCTCGGCCTTCGCCAAGGCCATGAAGGCCAACCAGCCCGCCCTTGAGAGTGAGCGCCAGGACACGGCGCAGACCCTGCGACAGGCCATTTCCAGCACCGTGCAGACGCTGGGGCGTGTCTCGCTTGCCGCTGTGAAGACCATGCACGAGCAGGAAGCGGAGCTGGGCGAACGCGCACCTGCGGTATTGCAGCAGGTGCACGCGGTGATGGATGCCAACGTGCTGGCCGAGCTGGAAGCGGTGGCCGCGCAGGCGGACGCATTGGAAGCCTATCTTGCTGACCTGTTCGACAGCACTGACTACACCCCGGCGTCGCTGGACGAGCGCATCCGTCGCGATGCAGTGACAACGGCCTTCCTTGCCGACCGACCGGTCGACGGCTGGGAGTTGTTCGAGTCGTTGGATGCCGACCAGGTACGGCTGCTGGGCACGCTGCTGCTGCAATACCAGCAGCTGAAAATGCCGGTGCTGGGCTATCTGCTGCGCGGCAATGCGGTACGCGGGCTGGAACTACAGCTCAACCAGCTGGGCACCACCCGGCCACTGCTGCTCAAGCACGATGCAGCGGCCCTGCAGGCCATCGTGCAGGGCGCAAACGCGCTGCGCATGAAGCTGGAGGCCGAAGGCCTGGGCGCACAGCTGCCTGCCAGCTACCGGCAGATCGCCCACGGCGCCGCGCCGGGACCGGGTGCGGCGGTTGCACGGCAGGCAATGACCCTGCTGGCGCGGCTCAATCCGGCCATCGTCGAGACCCTGCTGGCCGAGCCGAAGGACGATCCCGCGCTGTGGGCGCTGACCCTGCGCTTCCTGCAGGGCTGGATGGCCACGCGCAAGGCCTTCGTCGATGCGCCGCAGTACGACTATGTCGGCACCAAGACCAAGCTGGAACGCCTGAACACCTCGGTGATGAATGCCCACGTGGATGGGCGCCTGATCAGCTTCATGGATCATCACCGTGCCGACGCGCGGGCATTGGCGGGCGTGATCGCCAACCGGCAGAAATTCCCGGTGGACAAGTTCGAGAGCGTGCGCGAGTCGTTCCCGGTGATGATCGCCAGCATCCGCGAGTTCGGCGAGTACATGCCGCTGGCACCGGACCTGTTCGACGTGCTGGTTATCGACGAAGGCTCGCAGGTCTCGGTGGCGCAGGCGCTGCCGGCGCTGCTGCGCGCGCGCAAGGTGGTGGTGCTGGGCGACTCCAAGCAGTTCTCCAACGTCAAGGCCGCCAACGCCAGCATCGCGCTGAACGACAAGTACCGCTCGGATCTGGTCAACTACTTCCGCGCCAACGTCAGCCAGCAGGCCGACGTGCTGGAGCGGTTGGCCATGTTCGATGTGAAGCGCTCGGTGCTGGAGTTCTGCTCGCTCTCGGCCTCGTACTCGGTGATGCTGCGCAAGCACTTCCGCAGCTATGCGGAACTGATTGGTTTCTCGTCCTCCACCTTCTACAACCACCAGCTGCAGGCACTGAAGATCCGCAGCCGGCCGCTGCAGGAGGTGATCCGCTTCAGCCAGGTCGATGCCAGCGGGCACCGTACCAGCCGCAGCACCAACGACGCCGAAGCGGCGTTCATTGCCGAGCGCCTGGCCGAACTGCTGGATACGGAGGCGCCGCCCACGGTGGGCATCATCACGCCTTTCCGCGAGCAGCAGACGTTGCTGTCCAAGGCATTGTTCAACCATCCGCGCGGCCGCGAGTTCGAAGAGCGGCTTCGTCTGAAGGTGATGACGGTCGACTCCTGCCAGGGTGAGGAACGCGGGCTGATCTTCTATTCGATGGTGGCGACCGCCGGCCAGGATGCCTTGAACTACATCTTCCCGGTCAGCCTGACCGGCGCGGTGGATGCGGTGGAGGACAAGCTGAAGGTGCAGCGCCTGAATGTCGGCTTCTCCCGTGCGCAGGAGGCGATCTGGTTCGTCCATTCGATGCCGGTCGATGCGTTCCGCGGTGCGATCGGCAATGCGCTGCGTTACTACGCCAGCCAGCTGGACCGCCCCGCGCCCGACGCCGCGCAGACCGACGCGCGCAGCCCGATGGAATCGAAGGTGCTGCAGTGGCTGCAGCAGACGCCGTTCGTGTTGGAACATGGCGATGCGGTCGAGATCATTCCGCAGTTCCCGGTGAGCGACTACCTGCGCCAGCTTGACCCGACCTACCAGCATCCGGCGTGGCGCGTGGATTTCCTGGTGACCGTGCAGACCGTGCGCGGCGCGCTTCAGATCGTGATCGAGTACGACGGCTTCGAGTTCCATTTCCGCCGCGACAAGCCGGTGCATGTAGGCAACCACGAGCGCTATCTGGTGGAGACCGATGTCGAGCGCCAGCTCACGCTGGAGAGCTACGGCTATCGCTTCCTGCGCATCAACCGCTTCAACCTCGGCAGCGACCCGGTGCAGACGCTGTCCGACCGGCTCTACCGCCTGATTGAAGTGGCCGGCACGGAAATCCGCTCGGCAGCGGTCGATCAGGTGATCGAGCAGGTGCAGGGACTGGAGTCGAAGGAAAAGAAGGTCTGCAGCCGCTGCGGGCAGATCCGCAGCCAGGAGGAATTCTTCGACCCTGACCTGCGCGCCGGTGCCGGTGGGGTGGGACGGATCTGCATGCCCTGCAAAGTCAGCTGACGGAGGCAGCGTCGCACATGGACGGTGATGCGGGACGGATCAGGGCGCCAGCTTGCGGAACGAATCCTGGCCGCGTACCGCCACCGCCGCCAGCCGGCGGCTGACGAGCGCGTACAGCTCCTCCAGCTCGGCGGCGCGGTCGGCGGTCATGTTCGCGCCAAACAGCACGCGTGACAGCGCGCGCTTGTGGGTGTCGTCGGGATGGCGCGCCCGCGCCCGGTACACGGTCTGCAGCACCAGCCAGGCCAGGCGGAAGCCGCCCCCGGGCAGGGGCCGGACCACGCGGTCATAGACCTGCCAGAACTGGTACTCGGCCTCCAGGTCGACCGCCGGTGCGGCGAACGGCACCGGACGCGCACGTCCATGGGCGCGCCTGCGGACCGGAGGGAATCGGGGGTTCTGCTGTGCCATGCCTACAGGATGACCCAGCAACATTGTGGGAACCTTGCGCTGGTGCCACGAAATCAGTGCAGATCGTGCAAACAGCGGGTGGGGTCGGAACCCTTTGCGTGGCAGAGGGATCCGACCCCGGTCATGGCATCCGCCGAGGAGCCGCGAAGTGCATCCACGCATGGCGTGGATCTACGGGCAGAGGATCAGAACGACATCGAGGTACTGAACATCACCTGCCGCGGTGCGCTGCGCTGCAGGGTCTGGTAATCCCCCGAGAACGACGAACCGGCGATGGTGGCAGTACCGATGTTGTTGCGGTTGAACAGGTTGCTCACGTCCAGCCGCAGCTCCAGCCCCGGCACCAGGCTGTCCGGGCCCAGCCTGTAGGCGGTGTACGCGTTGACCTGCCAGAACGTCGGCACGCGGATGTCGTTTTCATAGGTGAAGGGCTGGCGCAGGTACGAGGTACTGGTGGCACCGAATCGCCAGCCGCCGAAGTGCGCGGACAGGTCGCTGACCAGCGACAGCTGCGGATAGCCCGGCTGTGCGTTGCCCTTGATCGGGTACACGGTATCGCCCACCACGAAATCGCTGTCGTAGTACGAGCGCGCAAGCGCGATGCCCTGGTAGAACTGCAGGTGGTCGGTCAGGTCGGCGGTGATGCCGAGATCGGCGCCGATCACGTGCATCTTCGGCATCAACCGCACCGTATTGATCTGTGCGAACTGGGTGCCGATCGCCGCCGACAGCAGCCGGTTGCGGATGTCGTTGTAGAACACATCTGCGGTGACCGTCAGCCGGTCGAAGCGATGGCTGGCACCGAGGGTCAGGTTCCAGTTCTTCTCCGGCCGCAGGGTGCCGGCCACGCGGTCGAACTCTTCCTGGTCGGTGATGGTCCAGGCCGACGCGGTATAGCCGATGTTGCCGCGCTGGGCCACGCGATAGCCGTTCATGGTGTTGGCCAGGTCGATGAAGGCATCGGTCTTTTCTGTCGGGCTCCAGTACAGCGACACATGCGGCAGGAAGTTGCTCTTGGCGCGCAGTGTGCCGGACACCGGGCGCTCCGGAGCATCGCCGATACCACCCCCGGTGGTGCTGAAGTCCACCGCCTTGAAGCCCAGCCCCAGCACCAGCGTGTCGGTGACGGCGTAGTTGTCATGCAGGTAGAACTGCCGTGAACGGGTCACCCAGCTTGATGCGTTGTCGGCCTGGAACGCCGGCCCGTACACATCGAACGGCCCGGTGGCCTTCAGTGGTTTGCCCTCCCCCAGCAGCGGCTGCTGGTACCACTCGGTCTTGGCGGCCGCCTTGCTCTTCTCCTGCCAGAAGCCGGTGGTGATGGTGTGCGCACCGGCTTCGAACTGCAGGTTGAACATGCCACCCAAGCGGTTGAGCCGTGGCGTCTGCACCTGTTCGGAGAAGGGCGCACCGTTGGGTGACGGCACGGTCGGGTCGGTCAAGGTGGCCTGGGTGTGGCTGTTGGCGTTGTACAGCTGCACGTTGCCACTGAGCGCGGGCGTGATCTGGAAACGATGGTTGATCGACGCGACGCGGTCGCGGGTCACCTGACCGGTGTCGTACGGAATCAGTTCGGACAGCTCACCGCAGGTGTAGGCGCCGCAGGATTTGTCAGCGTTCTCCGGCGAGGCTACGTAGTACGCCCACGCATAGTCCGGATAGAAGCTGTCGGCCTTCCAGCCCAGCTTGCGGATCATGTCGAAGGAGATGTTGTTGTAGCCCCACACCGCGGCCTTGCTGTCGGACAGGAACACGGTGAAGTCACCCCACGCCACATCCTGCTGCGCCTTCAGGTCGCCGCGCAGGAACTTCTGCGTGCCGGCGCCTTGGTACTTGTCGGCCGACACGCGCTGCAGGTCGACCAGCAGCTTCGGGCCGTGCTCGCCGAGCTGGCCGCTCTGGCCCGAGACCGTGGTGACCAGCGTGTTGTTGCTGCCTACGCCCTGCTTGATGCGCAGGCTGGACGTGTCCTGCAGTTCTGCCAGCCGGTACTCGAGGCTGCCGCCATTGACGCTGCTGGAGAACACACTTACCGGCGCTCCGCCCGGGCTGACCGTGATCGAGCCGATGCCATCGGGCACGCCGACGTTGACCACGCTGGTGCCGGTAAGCGAGAGGAAGCCGTTGTCGTTCAGCGGCACGCCTTCGAAGGTGATGCCCATTTCATTCATGCGGAAGCCGCGCACGAACAGGCTGGTGGCGGAGATGTCCAGGCCGAGACCGTCGGTGGCGGTGTAGCTCGCGCCCGGCACGTTCTTCAGCATCGACAGGCCGTTGTTGCCCGACACCATCGCGTCCAGGTCGGTGGCGTTGATGACGTAGCGGTTCGGTCCCACCACCTGCGTCGGGGCGACAGCAGCACCGCGCGGCGTGGCGATGACCTGCAGCGCGTTCAGGGTGGTGGGGGTTTCATGGGCGGCGCCGGTCGACTCGGCAGCGTGCAGCGGTGCAACGAGAGCGGTGCCGATCGCCAAGGCAATAAGCGTAGGTGGAGTGTTCATGACCAGATCCAGGGTGCAGGGGAAAGGTGGCGCAGGCACACGCCCAGCGCGATGCAGCGCCGGTGTGCGGCGCGCTGGCTGGCGGCGATTGCGTTGAAGAAATGACGGCGCCGTGCGCGCCGGTCAGCAGCGGATGGAAGCGGTGATCTTCCGGGTGATGCGGCGGGGTGATTTCGACGTGCGGAATTCTTGCATCTGCCCGCCCATACCGCCATTGCACCGTGGTAAAGCGCGGCTATACGCAGGTATCGTTTTCGATGCCGCACTATCACTTGCACGTTGCAATGTGATGTATGTGCGCTCCGTCAGCCTTTCGACCATTCGTGCCTGGCTCGACTTGCGCCGCCCTGGCTGCTGAATGATCATGACCACGGCGGCGGCGCGGACATCTGCGATGCCTCCCGCACACGCTGCCATGCAAGGCTCCGACGCGTTAACTCGACACTTCAAAGGACGAACGTCATGTTGAATGGATTGAAACCGCTCGCCGCAACTGCACTGTGCCTGCTCGGCCTGTCCGCCTTCGCCGAAAATGCTGCCGCCGCGCAATGGGTCGACAGCGGCCGCACTGCGTACTTCAAACAAAGCCCCTTCTCCAGCGCATGGGAACACACCTGCACGACCGGCGGTACGCCGATCCAGGACTTCCCGGGCACCTGCGCCAACGATCCGTTCAGCGGCTGGACGACCAACTACAACGCCGCCAGCGCATCGGCCAACAACCAGCTCAATGCTTGCCACTTCGACTCGCAGAAGCTCGGCTCGGCCTGCTACGGCCTGGCGTATGCGATCAATGGGCAGGTCTACGCTGGCGGCCTGCCCGCCGCGTGCAACGTCGGCGCCCGTGCGGTGGTTGTTTCGACCCGCATGGAAACGATCGAGATCCAGAACCATGAGCTCGATGTGGAGAGCGTCCAGTCGGGCTACGAGTACGTCTGCCAGTAAATCCGTTGGTGGGACGCCGCCGCCGTGCGCGGCGGCGTCCTTCTTCGCATTACCGGCTTACTGCAGCACGAAGCGCTCAATCGCCTGCGCGACGCCGTCTTCGGAATTGGTGGCGGTTTCAAAACGCGCCACGGCTTTCACCGCATCGATGGCATTGCCCATCGCCACGCTGGTGCCGGCGTACTGCAGCATGGTCAGGTCGTTTTCCTGGTCGCCGATGGCCATCACGTTGGCGCGGTCGATGCCCAGGTGCTCGGCCAGCTTCTGCAGGCTCGGCCCCTTGCCGGCGCGGCGGTCGAACACTTCCAGGAAGAACGGCGCACTCTTCAGTACCGCGAAGCGCTCGGTCAGTGCGGCTGGCAGGCGCGCGATGGCGGCATCCAGCACCTCCGGCTCATCGATCATCATCAGCTTGATGAAGGACATGCGCGGGTCCATGTCGGCCACGCGGCGGTATGACAGTGGCATGCGCGAGAGATGCGAGTCGGCCACGGTGTAGATGCTGATGTCCTGGTTGGGCGTGTACATGCGCTGTGCATCCAGTGCCTGGAAATGCACGCCGATCTCGCGGGCGACCTGTTCGCAGTACACGAAATCGTCGAAGCTGAGCGGATACTCGACCACCGTCTCGCGCGGGCCGATGCGCTGCACCAGGCCTCCGTTGCAGGCGATGCAGTAGTCATCGTCGCCCTCGATGCCAAGCTCATGAAGGAACGGCGCCAGCCCCGGCACCGGGCGGCCACTGGTCAGCACGATGTGCACGCCCAGCGCGCGCGCCTCGGCGATGGCCTGCTTCACCCGCGGGGTGAGCTTGTGGGCGGGGTCCAGCAGGGTGCCATCCATATCGATGGCGACCAGTTCGATGGTCGATTGCCTGCGACCCATGTCCATCATCTTCAACCAGTGCGGGGGACCCCCATTTTAGGCCAGGCCGCCTGGCGCTGCCGGCCTCATGGATCGTTCACCTCCGCGCAGCGCTGGCCGGAGATACTCATCGGGCCTGTGCGTCCCCCACCGCAGGACGGCCCTATCGACCGCCCTTCCCTGGACACTTCTTCGACGCATGACCTACCAAGCGCCCGACGCCAGCGACACCGCCCCGCTTGCCCAGCAGATTGAAGACCTGATCGACGGTCTGCCCGGCGACCACATCCGTGTTGGCACCCTGCTGCACGCACTGGGCGACGAAGGCCTGATGCTGGTGGTGATCCTGCTGTCGGCGATCTTCCTGATTCCGGTGTCGATTCCCGGGCTGAGCACGGTATTCGGTGCATCCATCCTGCTGATCGGTCTGAGCCGCGTGCGCGACCGTCCGTTGTGGGTGCCGCAGCGATTGGCCGACAAGCAGATCGCCACCGACAAGCTGAAATCCAATCTGGGCCGTGCCCTGAAATGGGTACACCGGATGGAGCGGCTGTCGCGGCCGATGCGGCTGGCAGCGATGGTGCGCTCGAAGAAGATGATGCGGTTGAACAACCTGGCGCTGGTATTCGCCACGATCCTGCTGATGCTGCCGGCCGGGCCGATTCCCTTCAGCAACACGCTGCCGGCGCTGGCGTTGATGTCATTTGCGATCGGCTTCATCCAGCGCGATGGCGCTGCGGTGGCGGCTGGCTACGGCTTCGTGGTGGCGTCGGTGGTGTATTTCGGCGTGCTGCTGGGTGGTGTGGGGTTTGCGGCCGAATCGGTGTTCAGTGGGCTGCGCACCGGACCATCAGCGCTGTAGAGCCGAGCCCATGCTCGGCTGCTCTTCCATCTGGGCATGGCAACCCCGCGCTGCGCACGTCAGCCGAGCATGGGCTCGGCTCTACAACACGGGTGATGCGCGGGTGGCCGGTTACTTCGCCGATACCCGCCACACCACGTCGCCCACGTCGTCGGCGACCAGCAACGCGCCTTCGGCATCGATGGCCATGCCTACCGGCGCGCCCATCAGCGTCTTCTCATCCTTGGACGCGAACCCGCTCACCACCGCTTCCGGGCGGCCGGCCGGTTTGCCGTCCTTGAACGGCACGTACACCACTTCGTAACCACTCAACGGCGAGCGGTCCCAACTGCCGTGCTCGCCGATGAAGGCGCCGCCGTGATACTTCGCCGGCAACGCCTGGCCGGTGTAGAACAGCAGGCCCAGCGGTGCCACGTGCGAGCCGATGGCGAAGTCCGGGCGGATCGCCTTGGCCACCAGGTCCGGCCGCTGTGGCTGCACGCGCTCGTCGACGTGCTGGCCGTAGTAGCTGTAGGGCCAGCCGTAGAAACCATGCTCCTGCACCGAGGTGAGGTAATCCGGTACCAGGTCGGCACCGATCTCATCGCGCTCGTTCACCACCGCCCACAGCTTGCCGGTGCTCGGCTCCCAGTCCAGGCCGGTGGGGTTGCGCAGGCCCGAGGCGTAGATGCGGCTGCCGCTGGTGGCCACGTCCACTTCCAGCACCACTGCGCGGCGGTACTCGACGGCCAGGCCGTTCTCGGTGATGTTGCTGTTGGAGCCCACGCCCACGTACAGCTTGCTGCCATCGCGGCTGGCCAGCAGTTCCTTGGTCCAGTGGTGGTTGATGGTGCTGGGCAGATCGGTGAACTCGCTGCCCTTGTCGGACATGCGGGTTTCGCCCGGCACGTAGTGGAACTTCATGATGTTGCCGGTGTTGGCCACGTACAGCATGTCGCCGATCAGCTGGATGCCGAATGGCGAGTGCAGGTTTTCGATATAGACGTGCTGGGTCCAGGCGTTGGTACCCGGCGTGCGCCGCAGCAGGGTGACCCGGTTGCCGCCCTTGCCGGCCTTGCCCGAACGCGCCTTCACCTTGCCGGCGATCCATTGCTTGGGCGTGGTGACCGGCTCTTCGCCCGGGCCGTTGCCTTCCACCACCAGCACATCGCCGTTGGGCAGCGACAGCAGCCGGCGCGGATGCTGCAGGTTGGCGGCGATGCGCTCGATCTTCAGGCCATCGGCCACGGACGGCGCCTGGCCCTCGGCCCAGCCCACGCCCTTGGGCACCTGCATCGGCGGCATCAGGTAGTTCTGCGGCGCGGGCAGCGGTGGCTGCGCACCGGACTGATCGGCCGGGTGGTACTCAGCCTTGCCGGCACATGCGGCCAACGCCAATGCCAGCGAGAGCACGCCCACGGCGGGCAGGATGCGCTTAGCCATGACGGGCTCCTTGCAGCACCGGCTGCTGCAGCGAAAGCAGGAAGAAGCCGAGCGCGATCAGTGCCACCGTCAGCGCGGAAAGGATGGTGCCCGGTACGGCCGCCGCATAGGCGTCGCGGCTGTGCACGAAGGCGTTCCAGATGGCCAGCACGATGGCGACCAGGTTGAGCAGGAAATCGAGGCGGTCGGTGCCGGTCGCGGTGCCGTTGCGGCGCCAGACCGCGAACAGGTTGATCAGGCGCGGCAGGATGGCGATCAGCAGGCCGAAGGTGATCAGCCATGCCGCCGACTTGCCCCACATCACTTCAGCGGTGTTGAGGTAGAGGATGTCGAAGATGAGGCCGGCCACGAAGAAGCCGAACGGTATCGGGTTCAACAGGCTGAAGAGTGTTGTGCCGAGGCCGCGGTGGGCCTGGGCGACAGGGTTGACCATGGTCGTGCTCCGTACGGGGAAGGGCTGCACGGGCTGTAGTAGCACAGGGGGGCGGGAGGGGGTGCGATGACCTGGTAGATCCACGCCATGCGTGGATGCGCGGTGCCAATCAAGGATGGCATTTACCGAGGCTCAGAACAGAGCAGCGCAGTCGTGATTACCAGGCGGCATAAGTGTTTGTGACGCATTTGGCACATCAGCACATTGGCTGCGTGAAGAGGTAGGGGGTTGTTCGTTGTGTCGCGTTTGGCTCGTTGCGATGGGGCAGATCCGCCCCGCCGTCCTGCCATGCCGATTCACAACAGAAGGATTCGTGTATGAAGCGACACACGCAACGCTCCGCGCCACCGCGCTCTGCGCGCCTGGCCCTGGCCACTGCCTTGGTACTCGGCAGCCTGGCCCTTACTGCCCAGGCGCAACAGGCCGACCCGCTGGCGGGTATCCAGTGGCATCTGCTCAATACCGGGCAGACGGTGCCGGCCGATACGCTGCCGGTGGCCGGCAACGATCTCAATGTCGATGGCCTGTTCCGCAATGGCATCCGTGGCCAGGGCGTGGTGATCGGCATTGTCGATGACGGCCTGCAGATCGCCCACCCGGACCTGGCCGCGAACGTGGCGGCGGTGGCCGGCAAGAACTTCGCCAATGGCTCCAACAACCCCACGCCATCCAATCCCGATGCCGACAACCACGGCACGATGGTGGGCGGCATCGCCGGTGCCGTGGGCGCCAACAACCTGGGCGTGCGCGGCGTAGCCCCGGCGGCGACGCTGAAGGGCTTCAACGTGCTGGCCTCCAACGCGCAGGGCAACCAGCAGAGCAACATCGAATACGCCTGGTGGGATGGCGCCGAGTCGGCCGATGTGCAGGTGTTCAACAACAGCTGGGGCGCGGGCCCGGGTAACCCCAACCTGCCCGTGGCCTACAGCCAGAACACGGTGAGTTCGTACGAGCAGGCACTGTCGGGCACCCGCGGTGGCCGCGGCGGCATCTATGTGAAGTCGGCCGGCAACAACTTCAACAACGCCTCGATCAGCCAGACCCAGGACGTCTGCACCACCGATACCAAGAACCGCAACACCGGCTGCGTGCCAGCCGGTCGCGATCCACGCAACAACCTGTTCAACGTGATCACCGTGGGTGCGGTGCGCGCCGACGGCGTTCGCTCGTCGTACTCGTCCACCGGTTCGGCACTGTGGGTGTCGGCCTTTGGCGGCGAGTACGGCCTGCAGGCGCAGTACGCGCCGAACCTGGTGGCACGTGCGTACGATCCGGCCATCGTCACCACCGACGTGACCGGCTGCACGCAGGGCAGCAACAAGAACACCAACCGCCAGAACACACTGGACAGCAACCTGTCGGCCATCGACAGCACCTGCAACTACACCGCCAAGATGAACGGCACGTCGGCGTCGGCGCCGATGGTGTCGGGCGTGGCGGCGCTGGTGCTGGAGGCCAATCCGAACCTGTCCTACCGCGATGTGAAGTACATCCTGGCCACCACCGCTACCCGCAACCACCCGAACCAGCCCGCAGTGACGCTGGCCGACGGTCGCACGCTGGTGCCGGGCTGGACGGTGAACGCTGCCAACCGCGCGTACAGCAACTGGTACGGCTTCGGTGTGGTCAATGCGGCGCGTGCGGTGCAGGTCGCCGAGACCTTCCAGTCGCTGGGGCCGCTGCTGGACACCGGCTGGCGCACCACCACGCGCACCGTTGCCATCGGCAACACCACCAACGCTGCCGCGCGGTTGACCTTCCAGGTGGCCAATGGCGCACGCAACATCGAGTCGGTGCAGCTGGGCTTCCGCGTGAACCACAGCAACACCCGCCAGCTGCAGTTCGTGCTGGTTTCGCCCAGTGGCACGCGCAGCGTGGTGCAGCCGGCCTTCACCGCGATCGGCTCCGGTACGGGTGGCGTGCAGCGCAACTTCACCAACTGGGATCTGCTGTCCAGCAACGCCTTCCTGGATGAAAGCGCCACCGGCACCTGGACGCTGGAAGTAACCGACATGGGGCAGGCCGCGAATGCTGCATCGCGCGGCAACCTCGAATTCTTCAAGATCCGCGTTCTGGGGCACTGATGATGAAGACGACCATTCTGTTGAGCACCCTCGCCTTCGCGGCGATGACCTCCCCTGCCTGGGCACAGAGCTCGGGGCAGACCCCACCGGCCCGGAGCCTGTCCACCGTGGATGCGCAGGAACTGAAAGCCTCAGCCACCGGCCGTTCGTTCGACGTGGGCGGCGCGCGTTTCCAGCTGTCTCCTTCGACCACCGTGAAGCAGGCCGCAGGCGGTCAGTTCACGATCACCCCGCAGGCGGCAGCGACCACGACCAGCGCGCGCAGCAAGCGTTCGCTGGATGGTGCAGCAGCAGGCGGCGCTGATGCCGGTGCCGGCAAGTTCGCGGCGGCGGTATCCAATGATGGTGCGCCGGTGGTGGCGACCTCACGGGTGAAGGTGTTCTTTACCGATGCGGCGTCTGCGCAGCGCGCGGCGAAGGCCACTGGTGGCACCGTGGTGAAGGTCTCCAAGGCCGCCGGCCTGGCCATCGTGGAATACCCGTCGGTGAACGCGGCGCTGGATGCGAGCACCCGGCTGCTGTCGACCGCGGGCGTCAAGGCGGCCGAGCCGGACGTGGTGCAGTGGGAAGAGAAGAAGTGATCTAGGGCGTTGCGTGGTGCCCCCGGTCGGTTGGCTCTCCTGGCCGGCCGGGGGATTGGCGCATGGGTGATCGTGTCGACCATGGTCGACACCTACCAGAGCGAACATCGTGTCGACCAAGGTCGACAGCTAACAGGGCGATGCGTCGCTCAGCGGGCGGCGACGCTGGTGTTGTGCGGCAGTCTGCATGCGGCCAGTGCTTCACTGCCAGCAGCCTGATGTTCCGGCTCCAGCAACAACCGCTGCACGTCCGAGAACAGCTGTTCCACCGGCATGCCGTAGGGGGCGAACAGGCGCAGGCGGCCCTGGCGGTCGAACACGTAGCCGCCGGCGATGTGGCTCATCGTATAGGTATCCGGCAGCTGCCCGGGCTCTTTCTCGTAGAACGCCTTGAAGTCACTGGCCATCGCCGAGAGCTGCGCTTCATCGCCGACCAGCGCCATCGCCTTCGGGTCGAATGCATGCACGTAGGTGTGTGCGACTTCGGGGGTATCGCGCGCCGGGTCCACGCTGACGAACACCACCTGCAGCTGGTCGGCATCCTTGCCCATCAGGTGCTTGACCTGGCTCAGTTCGACCATGGTGGTCGGGCACACGTCCGGGCAGCTGGTGAAGCCGAAGAACAGGTAGGTCACCTGCCCCTGCAGGTCCTTCGGGCCACGCAGGGTGCCGGCGCTGTCGGGCATGGTCCAGTGCTGGCCCAGCTCCTCGCAGGCGATGTCCTTGGAATAGAAATCCATGCGCGACTGCGCGCTGCAGCCGGCCAGCAGGCCGAGTGCCAGGCCTGCGGCAAGCAGCGGCAGGCGAAGGGAACGAACAACGGAAGCAACACGCATCACGGGTACCACCAACACGAGGTGGGCGCGGTCTCGGTCAGGCCTGCCCTGGGGGGGAGAGAGGGCTGAGGTGCCAGGGCGATCGCGCACTCCTTGCCGATCGCCCCGGCCACGGTCAGTTGATCATCATGTGGTAGTGCATGCTCCAGATGATCCAGATCGACAATGCGACCACGATGAACAGGATCACCAGGGTGAACACGAAGCTGGCGAGGTTCCAGCCACCTTCGGACTTGCGGTCCATGTGCAGGAAGTACACCAGCTGCACCAGGATCTGGGCGACGGCGAAGCCGACCAGCAGGAACAGCGTGACCGGCCGCGACAGCACCGGGTTCATCACCAGCGCGAACGGCACCACCGTCAGCAGCGCGCACAGCACGAAGCCGATCAGGTAGGACTTGGTGGAACCGTGCGCATTGCCGGCGCGCGAGGTTTCGACGTGGGCCATGTCAGAAGGCTCCGATCAGGTAGACGAAGGTGAAGACGCAGATCCACACCAGGTCCAGGAAGTGCCAGAACAGGCTCAGGCAGGACACGCGGGTGATGTTGGTCGGGGTCAGGCCACGGCGGTAGACCTGGTGCATGACCACCGCCATCCAGATCAGGCCGCTGGCCACGTGCAGGCCGTGGGTGGCGACCAGGGCGAAGAACGCCGACAGGTAGGCACTGGTGCTGGGGCCGGCCCCTTCGTGGATCAGGTGCGAGAACTCGTACAGCTCCATGCCGATGAACGAGGCACCGAGCACGAAGGTCACGCCCAGCCAGCGCAGCACCGCTGCCTTGTCCAGGCGATGCATGGCCAGCACGGCCTGGCCGTAGGTGATGCTGGACACCAGCAGGATGAAGGTCTCTGCCATCACGAACGGCAGCGAGAACAGCTCCTTACCGGTGGGGCCGCCTGCGTAGGCGGTGCTGAGCACCGCGTACGAGGCGAACAGCGAGCCGAACAGCACCAGGTCGGACATGAGGTACACCCACATGCCGAACACTTTCATGCCGCCCTGTTCGTGGGCGTGGTCGTGCTCATGGTGGTCGTCGTGGACCAGTGCATCGCTGTCCAGTTGCGGACGGGTCAACAGGTTCATGCGCCTGCCTCCTGCAGCTTGGCGTGGTTGGCCGCTTCGGTACGCGCCACCTCCTCGGAGCTGACGTAGTAATCCACGTCCTCGTTGTAGGAGCGCGCGATCAGGGTGACGATCATCGCGATGAAGCTGGCACCGGCCATCCACCAGATGTGCCAGACCAGGGCGAAGCACAGCACCAGGATCCAGACGTTGAGGATCAACGGCACGCCGGTGTTCTTCGGCATGTGGATCGGCGCGTACTTCTTCGGCGGTGGCGGCAGGCCACGCTTCTTCGCTTCGTGGAAGGCGTCCAGCTCATCGGCCTTGGGCACCACCGCGAAGTTGTAGAACGGCGGCGGCGACGGCGTGGCCCATTCCAGCGTGCGTGCATTCCACGGGTCGCCGGTGAGGTCGAGGTTGCGCTTGCGGTCACGCACGCTGACGTAGATCTGCACCAGCATCAGGATGATGCCCGCGAACACGAACAGCGCACCAATGAACGCAGCGATCAGGTACGGCGTCCACGCCGGGTTGTCGTACTGGTTCATGCGCCGGGTCATGCCCATGAAGCCGAGCATGTACAGCGGCATGAAGGCCAGGTAGAAGCCGATCACCCAGCAGGCGAAGGACCACTTGCCCAGGCGCTCGTTGAGGGTGAAGCCGAACACCTTCGGGAACCAGTAGACGAAGCCGGCCAGGTAGCCGAACAGCGCACCACCGATGATGGTGTTGTGGAAGTGAGCGACCAGGAACAGGCTGTTGTGCAGCAGGAAGTCCGCACCCGGGATGGCCAGCAGCACGCCGGTCATGCCACCGATGGTGAAAGTGACCAGGAAAGCGATGGTCCACAACATCGGCACGCTGAACTCCACGCGGCCGCCGTACATGGTGAACAGCCAGGTGAAGATCTTCACGCCGGTGGGGATGGCGATGATCATCGTCATGATGCCGAAGAAGGCATTGACGCTGGCGCCGGAACCCATGGTGAAGAAGTGGTGCAGCCAGACGATGAAGGACAGGATGCCGATCGCCAGGGTGGCGCCGACCATCGACTTGTAGCCGAACAGCTTCTTGCGCGAGAACGTGGCGGTCACTTCAGAGAAGATGCCGAACGCCGGCAGCACCAGGATGTACACCTCCGGGTGGCCCCAGGCCCACACCAGGTTCACGTACATCATCGGGTTGCCACCCAATGTGTTGGTGTAGAAGTTGAAGTCCAGGTAGCGGTCCAGGGTGAGCGCACCCAGAGCCACGGTCAGGATCGGGAAGGCGGCGATGATGATCACGCTGGTGACCAGCACGGTCCAGGTGAACACCGGCATCTTCATCAACGTCATGCCCGGCGCACGCATGCGCAGGATGGTGATGAACAGGTTGACGCCGGTCAGCAACGTACCGATGCCGGAGGCCTGCAACGCCCAGATGTAGTAATCGACACCCACGCCTGGACTGAACTCGATGCCCGACAGCGGCGGATAGGCGACCCAGCCGGTCATGGCGAATTCGCCGACACCCAGCGAGATCATCATCAGCGCAGCGCCGACCACGAAGATCCAGAAGCTGAAGGCGTTGAGGAACGGGAACGCCATGTCGCGCGCGCCGATCTGCAGCGGCACGATGATGTTCATCAGGCCGACCACGAACGGGGTGGCCACGAAGAAGATCATGATCACGCCGTGCGCGGTGAAGATCTGGTCGTAGTGCTCCGGTGGCAGGAAGCCATCGCTACCCGGCCCGGCCGCCGCCAGCTGTGCGCGCATCATCAGCGCATCGGCGAAGCCACGCACCAGCATGACCAGCGCGACGACCACGTACATGATGCCGATCTTCTTGTGGTCCACAGTGGTGAACCAGTCGCGCCAAAGCACGCCCCACAGCTTGAAATACGTCACCGCGCCGAGCAGCGCGAGGCCGCCCAGAACCATGGCCGCCAGCGTGACCACCACGATCGGCTCGTGCAGCGGCACGGCCTCCCACGTCAATTTACCCAACATGTTCGTTACTCCTGGGAAACCTGGGCACCGGCGGCCGTACCGGCCGGGGCCGCAGCAGCGGTGTTCTCACCGACGCCGATGAACTGGTCGATGACTTTCTTGAACAGCAGCGGTTCGACGCTGGAGAAGTGCTGCACCGGCGCGTTCTTCGACGGTGCGGCCAGCGCCTTGAACTGCTCGAAGCTGAGCGCATCCGGCGCGCTGCGCACTTCGGCCACCCAGCGATCGAAGTCTTCGTTGCTGCTTGCGGTGGCCATGAACTTCATGTTCGAGAAACCATGGCCGCTGTAGTTGCCGGACATGCCACGGAACTGGCCGGGCTCGTTGGCGATCAGGTGCAGCTGCGTGCGCATGCCGGCCATCGCGTAGATCTGCCCACCCAGCTGCGGGATGAAGAAGGTATTCATCGTCGAGTTGGAGGTGATGTTGAACGCCAGCGCGCGGTTGGCCGGGAAGTTGAGCTGGTTGACCGTGGCGATGCCGAGGTCCGGGTACACGAACACCCACTTCCAGTCGGTGGCGATCACGTCCACGTGCAGCGGTTCGCCGGCCACGTCCAGCGGCTTGTACGGGTCGAGTTCGTGGGTCGACTGCCACACGATCACCGCCAGCACCGCGATGATGATCAACGGCACGCCCCAGACCACCACTTCCACCTTGGTGGAGTGCGACCAGTCCGGCGTGTACTTGGCCTTGGTATTACCGGCGCGGAAGCGCCAGGCGAACACGAAGGTCAGCACGATGGCCGGCACGACGACGATCAGCATCAGGCCGATGCAGATCAGGATCAGGTCGCGCTGTGCGATCCCGACCATGCCCTTCGAATCCAGCAGCACCCAGTCGCAGCCCGTCAGGGCGATGCAGGCCAGGGCGACCAGCGCCAGGCGGATGCGGTTCCAGCAGATATTCATTGGAGGTCAACCCTGTTGAAGATGCGCGCTTGACCGGCTCGCCTGCGCGCAGCGCCCGGGCGTGGAGCGGCTACACTGTGGGTACGAGGTCGCCTACAAATAGGCGAGCCACTCCAATCAAGCCCATACAAAATACAACATTGTATGGACTTGTGCATCTGCACGTATGGAAAAATCCGACCGATGACGCCTCCTGCTGCCGGCCGCCGCCTGAAACACCCCAACCGGACCTGGGTTCGCCCCTTCCGTGAGGGCGCCGGACCGCTGTACCTGCAGATCGCCCAGCAGGTGCGTGAGGCGGTGGATGACGGTGTGCTGCGCCCGGGCGACCGCCTGCCGCCACAGCGTGACCTGGCCCAGCAGGTGGGGGTGGACCTGACCACGGTCACCCGCGCCTTCGCCGAACTGCGCCAGGCCGGGCTGCTGGATGCACAGGGCGCCGGCGGCACCTTCATCGCGATGTCCGCCGGCAACCGCAGCACCTCGGTCGACCTGAGCATGAACATCCCGCCGCTGCTGGGCAGCGCGCCGTTCGCGCAGGGCATGGAGGCCGGATTCCAGCACCTGGGCCAGCAGCTGGGCCAGGGCGAGCTGATGAGCTACCACGTCGGCGCCGGCAGCCGCGACGACCGCGCGGCGGCCGTGCAATGGCTGGCGCCGATCCTCGGCCCGGTCGGCGCCGAGCGGATGGTGATCTGCCCCGGTGCGCAGACCGCGCTGTGCGCGCTGATCCTGGCCCGCACCCAGCCGGGCGAACTGATCGCCGCCGAACAGCTGACCTACCCGGGCCTGCTGGCCGCCGCGCGGGTGCTGCAGCGGGGCGTGGTGCCGGTGGCGATGGACGCCGAGGGCATGCTGCCCGATGCCCTGGAAGAGGCCTGCCAGCTGCGTCGGCCGCGCCTGCTGTATCTGGTACCGACCATCCAGAACCCGACCACGGCGACGATGTCGGCGCAGCGCCGGCAGGCCCTGCTGGCGGTGGCGCGGCGGCACGAACTGACCGTGGTCGAGGACGATCCCTACTGGCTGCTGGCCGGCGATGCCGCCCCGCCACTGGCGGCGCTGGCCGACGGTGACTGCCCGGTCTATTACATTTCCACCCTGTCCAAGTGCCTGGCCCCCGGCCTGCGCACGGCCTACCTGGTGGTGCCAGCCGGCCAGCCGATGGAACCGGTGCTGGACGCCCTGCGCGCGATCGCGCTGATGCCCACCCAGTCGATGGTGGCCGTGGCCTCGCACTGGATCCGCACCGGCCAGGCGCAGGCGATGGTGCAGCGCTTCCAGCAGGAACTGCGCGAGCGCCAGGCCATCGCCGCCCGCTACCTGCCCGCCCGGCGCCAGGCCCATCCGGCCGGCCTGCATGTGTGGCTGCCATTGCCGCCGCGGCTGGACCAGTACCGTTTGATCCAGGCCGCGCAGGAACAGGGCCTGGGGATTGCCAGCTCCGACGCCTTCAGCGTGGAGGAACCGCCACCGGGCAACGCCATCCGCCTGTCGCTGGGCGGTGCCGTGGACCAGGAGGCCTTGGCCGGCGCGCTGGCCAAGCTGAACGAGATTCTGTCCGAGGCACCCGACGCGCGGCATTCGGCGATCGTCTGAGCCCCCCCGTGAGCCATAACCATACAAGATGATATCTTGTATGCAATGTATGGACCGAGGGACGTGCCGCCGATGGCCGCCGACAAACTGAAGTTCCACCTGGTGATGGCCGGCTGCGGCGGTTTCGTCGTGTTGATGCTGGCTGCCCTGGCCTGGGTCTGCCTGCAACCGCAGACCGTGGATGTGCAGGCCGCCGAGCGCCACGCCATCGAACAGTGCCTGCAACGCAGCGAGGACGCGGCGCGCAGCGAGATCCAGCGCCGCGCCCAGGCCGATTCGTGCCGCGAGATGCGCAAGCAGTACGTGCACAAGTTCGGCGAGGACGGCTCCTGATGGGCGCAGCCGCGCCGCGTCCACGCCGCTCGATGCTGCCGGTGATGATCGCCCTCGCCTGCCTGTTCATGGCCGGCGTGGCAGCGGCCCTGTGGCAGTACTTCGGCTATGGCGAGCAGTCCACGTTCGCCGAACAGGCCATCGTCTTCGATGACTCGCAGCTGCGGTTGCCGGCGGAACTGGCCGGCGACACCGGCCGCATCCGCGTGGTGCATTTCTGGGACCCGGCCTGCGGCGTGTGCAACCGCGAAACCGGCGCGCACCTCAGCTACCTGATCAGCATGTACCGCCGCGCCGGCATCGACTTCTATGCGATCCGTCGCCCCGGCACCGCAGGCGAACTACCCGAGCCGCTGCGCAACAAGGTGATCACCCTGCCGACCATCGACGGCATCGAGAACATTCCGGCCAGCCCGGCGGTGGCGATCTGGGACCGCCAGGGCCACCTGGCCTATGCCGGCCCGTACAGCATCGGCATGGTCTGCAATTCGGCCAACAGCTTTGTCGAACCGTTGCTGGACAAACTGGTGCGCGGGGAAACCGTGCGCCCGAAAGGACTGCTTGCCGTGGGCTGCTACTGCCCCTGGCAGGCCAAGCGCTGAGGACGCGCGATGACATCACCGATGCTGGCCGGCGCAGCCGCCACAAACAACAACGGCGGTCACCTGTCCGAACCGACCGATGGTTATGGACAGGCTCCCGCCGTTGGAAGCAACGATACGCCCCGACATCCTCCGTACATGCCGCGACCCGATGTCGCAGGGCCTGGCGTCGCAGGGCTGGGCTGGGTGCAGGACGTGCACGTGCACAGCGGTCCGATCTACCTGCGCATCGTCAACACGCTGGAACGCACCATCAATCGCGGTGGCCTGGCGCCCGGGCAACGGCTGCCTTCGCAGCGTGCATTGGCGCAGCAGCTGGGTGTGGACCTGACCACGGTGACCCGTGCCTTCGATGAAGCACGCAAGCGTGGACTGATCGAAGCACGTGGGCCGCAGGGCAGCTTCATCGCACCGCCCAAGGCCGGTTTTGATCAGGCCGTCGATCTCAGCATGAACGTGCCGCCGGTACCTGACGCCGATGCACTGGCGGACATGCTGCGTCGAGGCGCAGCGGCGGTGCTCGCGCGCAGCAATGCGCCGAACCTGATGACCTATCACCTCGGCGGTGGCAATCCGACCGATCGCCACGCGGCGGCGCGCTGGCTGCAACCGATGCTGGGCACGGTGGACGACGCGCGCCTGCTGCTGACCGAAGGCGCGCAGGTGGCGCTGGCGGCGATCCTGGTCAGCCAGGGGCGCGAGGGCGATGCGATCCTCTGCGACCCCTTGGTGTATCCGGGCCTGCTGCAGGCGGCCGCTGCACTGGGACGGCGGCTGGTCACGGTGGAGGGCGACGAACAGGGCATGTGCCCGGAGGCGCTGGCACGCCGGGCGCGGGAATGTGGCGCGCGCCTGGTCTACCTCAACCCCACCTGCCAGAACCCGACGGCGCTGACCGTGCCCACCCCGCGGCGCGAGGCGCTGGCGCGGGTACTGGAGCGCGAAGGCCTGCTGGCGATCGAGGACGATCCGTACTGGCACCTGGCCGTCACCCCGCCCATTGCGCTGGCGACGTTGGCGCCCCGGCACGTATTCCATGTGGCCACGCTGTCGAAGGTGATCAGCCCCGGCCTGCGTACCGCGTTCGTGCAATGCCCAAGCGCCACCCACGCCGAGGCGATGGCTGCCGCACTGCGTGCCACTCGGTTGATGGGCCATCCGCTGGTATCCGCGCTGGCCAGCCAGCTGCTGCTGGATGGTTCGGCGCAGGCGCTGCTGGTGCAGGTGCGCGAGGAAGCGCGCGAGCGTACGCGGATGGCGCGATATCTGCTGGCACCCTCACTGCTGGAGCGCGCCGATGGGCTGCATGCATGGTGCCGGGTGCCAGCGCCATGGACCGATGCGACGCTGGTGCGTACGGCACAGCTGCAGGGTTTGGCGATCGCACCTTCATCGGCGTTCTGTCCGCCGGGCGCAGCGTTCACGAGTGGGGTGCGGCTGTCGTTGGGATTGGCTGCGGACCGGCGGCAACTGGAGAACGCGCTGCGGCGGATCGATCGGTTGTTGTTGTCCGATGCGTTGCCGGCGATCGAGCGGTAGGCGGAGAGCATCCACGCATGGCGTGGATCTACTGGACCTGTTTCGGTATTCGGTAGATGCCAACCTTGGTTGGCAATGCCCGTTCATGCCATGCGTGGATGCGGTGCCAACCAAGGTTGGCATCTACCAACGCGGGGGGCGTTCAGGCCAGCGCGGCCAGCGCCTGCACCAGCGCATCCATCTGCGCCGGGCGGGTGAACACCGACGGCGTCACCCGCACGCAGGCGCCGGAGTCCAGACCATCGCGATGCGTGGTGAATATCCGGTGCTCATCCAGCAGACGCTTCTGCAGCGTCTGGTTCTCTTCCATCGAGGTATGGCCACGCAGGCGGAAGCTGGCCAATGCACTGGCCAACGCCGGATCCGGCGACGACAGCACCTCGATATGCGCCATCTGCCGCGCTGGCACCGTCCACCGCTCGCGCAGGTAGCGCAGGCGCGCCTGCTTGTTGGCTGCACCGATGCGCTGATGCAACGCGATGGCCTCGGGCAGCGCCAGATAGGCAGCGAAGTTGACCGTGCCGGTGTGCACGCGGCTGCCCACGCGACCATCGTCGGTCTCGCCCATGTACGGATCCAGGTCGGCCACGCGCCCCTTACGCACGTACATCGCGCCCACGCCCACCGGTGCGCCGATCCACTTGTGCAGGTTGATGCCAACGAAATCGGCCTTCAGCTCCGGCACCGCGTAGTCGATCTGACCGAAGCCATGTGCGGCATCGACAATCACATCGACGCCGCGTGCACGCGCACGCTCGGCGATCTCCGCCACCGGCAGCACCAGCCCATGGCGGTGGCTGACCTGGGTCAGCAACACCAGCTTCAGGCGCGGCAGGCGCGCGAACGCGTCATCGTAGACCTGCAGGATCTGCTGATGGGTTGGCACCGCTGGCAATGCAATGCGCTCGACCTGCGCGCCACGGCGCTGCTGCAGCCAACGCATGGCGTTGATCATGCTGTCGTAGTCGATATCGGCGTACAGCACCTGGTCGCCGGGCTGCAGCCGGTTGTAGCCGCCGATCAGCGCCAGCATTGCTTCGGTGGCGCCACGGGTCAGCGCGATCTCGTCCGCACCGACACCGAGCATGTCGGCCACCTGCCGATGCACCGCCATGTACTGCGTGGGAAACGCATGGCGCCCGTACCAGGCGTTGCCGCGATTCACTTCGGCGGTGTGCCGCTGGTAGCTGGCCAGGGTCTCCCGGCCCATCGCGCCCCAGTAGCCATTCTCCAGGTGGTTCACTTCATCGGTGATGTCGAAGTGGCTGGCGACGGCGGACCAGTACGACTCGTCACGGGCCAGCACGTCCGGCGTCGTGGAAGGTGCGGGAATGTCCATCGGCACAGCGTAGCGCGCGGCTGCCGGAGCAGCCAGCGCGGCCAGCGCCGCACTGGCCGGCAACAGCGCACCCGCGCGCAGCAGGGAACGACGTCGGCTGTCCATCAGAAGGTCAGCCGGTACTGCGCGTACACATTGGCGCCGTCAGTGTCATACGGGGCGTTGCGCGAATAGATCAGGCCGCGGCTGGCCTGGAACGTGGCTTCATCCGGGTAGCGGTCGAACACGTTGTCGGCGCCCACGCGCAGGCTGTGGTGTTCGTTGATGCGATAACCCACCGCGAGGTCGAGGAAGGTCATCGCGCCGAACTTCTGGTAGATGTCGCCCGTAGCGTTGCCGGTGGAGTCGGTCCACTTGCCGTAGTAGCGCACGCGCGCCATCAACGACCACGCGCCGACGTCCCAGCTGCCGGTGAAGCTGCCCTTGTGCTCGGGCAGGCGGTCTTCGAACAGCACGCGCTGGGTCTCGTTGGTGGCCACCGAGGTGCTGCCGTTGTCGACGCGGGTCTGGTTGTAGTTGTAGGCCAGGGTCAGCGTCATGCGTCCGGCGCCGAGATCGCGCAGGTAGTTGCCGACCACGTCCACGCCGGTGGTGGTGGTGTCGAAATCGTTGGTGAAGTAGTTCACAGAGGTGTAGCCCAGCGGGTTGGGCGTGCCGGCCGGAATGGCGAAGCTGGCCGACTGGCTGAAGCGGTCGCTGAGCGTGATCCGGTAGACGTCGACCGACCCTGAAAGCCCCATGTCGGTGCGCCAGGTCAGGCCCAGCGAGGCGGTGCGCGATTCCTCCGGAGTCAGCGGCTTGGCACCGAGCAGCTGCGCCAACGGATCGCTGGGTGACAGGCGGCCGCTGGTGAAGATCTGCAGCGTGCGCGTGTCCAGGCCCTGGGTAGTGCTGGTGGTATTGAGCTGGGCCGGCGTGGGCGCGCGGAAGCCGGTGGAGAGCGTTCCCCGCAGAGCCACGTCGGGGGTGATCGCAAAACGTGCCGACAGCTTGCCATCCACCGTGCTGCCGAAGCTGGAGAAGTCTTCATAGCGACCGGCCGCGCCGATGCTCCAGCGCTCGCCCAGCGGCACTTCCATGTCTACGTAGGCCGCCTTGCTGCGCTGATCCCACGTTCCCGCCTGGCTGGCCGAGAAGCCCGGCGCGCCGTTGGAATTGGCTTCCAGCCCCGCCGCCGCGCCTGGGCCCACCGCGTACGAGGCCGGATCACCGGCACGTACCTGATAGGTTTCCTGGCGGAACTCGGCCCCGAAGGCGACGTTGATCGGCTTCGACAGCGCGGCCACGTCCCATTCGTAGTTGAAGTCCGCATTGGCGTTCTTCTCGGTCTGGGTCAGCCGGCCGAGGTCGAAGGAGGTCGGGCTGTCCGGGCCAAGCGATGCGTTGATCGAGTTGTCCAGGCTGTAGTCGATTGCGTTGCGGCCATACGAGGCGCTCAGGTCCCAGCGCAGCTTGGGGGTGATCTCACCGCGCAGGCCAGCGACCAGCTGCAGGTCGTTCTGCGTGTTGCCGTACTGCGGGCTGAAGCCTACCGGATACAGCGAGCGCAGGTTCCAGCCCGGGAAGATGCTGGTCGTACGGTACGCGCCAGTGGTGGTATCCGGGTTGCGCCAGTTGAAATCGCTGACGCCATCGCTGTGGCTGTACAGGCCGAAGGCATAGATCTCCAGCGTATCGCTGGCGTTGGCCTTCAGGTTGAAGCCCACACGGCGGCTTTCCAGCTCCGGCTGGCCCCAGCGCTGCACCGGGTTGGGCACGTCCAGTTCGGGATGCGCGGCCTGGAATGCGATGGCGTCGGGGCGCTGGCGGGTGCGCGAGGTCGCGTCGGAGTTCGAGGATTCGGCGAACAGGGCCAGGCTGCCGTAGTCCCCCAACGCCCAGCCGGTGCGCGCACTGAAGTCGCGCGAGCCGCCGTCGCCCTGCGCGTACTGCGAATAGCCGGCGGTGATCTCGGTGCCCGGGCTGTCTTCCAGAATGATGTTGATGACGCCGGCGATGGCATCCGAACCGTACTGCGCCGACGCACCATCGCGCAGCACTTCGATGCGCTTGATGGCACTGGTCGGGATCTGCGCCAGGTCGGCGGCCTGTGCGCCGCGGTTCCCAAGCAACGCACTGCGATGGAAGCGGCGGCCGTTGACCAGCACAAGCGTCTGGTCCGGCGACAGGCCACGCAGCGTGGCCGGGCGCACGAACACCTGGCCATCGGCCATCGGCAGGCGCTGCACCACGAACGACGGCACCAGCTGCGCCAGCACGTCCTTCAGGTCGGTGGAGTCGACCGACTGGATGTCCTGCTTGGTGAACACGTCCACCGGCGCCAGGGTTTCAAACTGGGTGCGGTTGGAGGCTCGGGTACCGGTGACCAGCATCGCGTCGAGCTGGGTAGGTGCGGTGTGGCTGCCGCTGCTGCTGGTGTCCGCCGTTCCGGCATCTGCCGCGATCGCGCCTCCTGCGCTGACCAGACCAAGGGCGAGGAGGATGGAACGCGACAGCTTCGAACGATGCACGGCGGAACTCCGGGAAGGCACGACAGGGCCAGGTGGGACCTGGACAAGGCGCGCAGTCTCGGGCTGCGATGTGAAGCAGCGATGACGTGGAGACGACAGTTGCAGCGGTTACGGTGCGGATGCTGCCCATACCGGGCGTGCGCTACCCGGCAGCGTCGTCGTCGAAGCCGAAGGTGGCTGGCCGCGCCGTCCGCAACGGGATGAACAGTGCGAGCGCGAAGACCACCAGGAAGCGGGCGGGGAGAGCTGCCGCTACCACGGCAAACGCAAAACCCCGCCACCGCAAGAACTGCTAAGCGCCCCACCCCGTCGATCCGTTACGCTGCCCGACATTCGAACAAGGGACAGCGCGATGAGCGCGGCAGGCAAAGCGTTGTGGTACATCGAAAGCCATGCGGACAAGCCGCTGGCGCTGGCCGACATCGCGGCCGCCGCAGGACTGTCGCCGTTCCACCTGTCGCGCCTGTTCCAGGCCCGCACCGGTACGTCGGTGGTGCGCTACCTGCGCGGACGCCGCCTGACCGCCGCTGCGCAGCAGTTGGCCAACGGTGCCGGCGACATCCTGCAGGTGGCGCTGGCGGCGGGCTACAGCACGCATGCTGCGTTCACCCGTGCCTTCTGCGAGCAGTTCGGGCAGACCCCGGAGCGCGTACGCGAGCGCGGTCTGACGGAGCTGTCGCTGGTGCACGCGATCCGCCTCGACGATGCACCACAGGCCTGCGGCGAGGCGCCCAGGCTGATCGACTGCACGCCCTTCCAGGTGGCTGGCATCGGCATGCGCCACACCCGCGACAGCGGTGGTGCGATTCCGGGGCAGTGGGCACAGCTCAATCGCGAATGGCCAACGCCGGCACCGGTCAGTTTCGGTGTGTGCTGCAACAGTGACGACGATGGCGGCTTCGACTACATCGCAGCGCTGCCGGTGAACGCACTGTCATCGGTGCCGGCACACTGGCAGCGGGTGGATGTGCCTGCGCGCCGTTACCTGGTGGCCTGGCATGGCGCGCATATCTCCACCATCCGCTCGACCTGGTTCTGGCTGCTGGACCAGTACCTGCCCGCCAGCCACCTCAGCCTGGCCAACGCGCCGGACCTTGAGCGCTACGACACCCGCTTCGACGAGCACAGCGGCCACGGTGGCGTGGAAATCTGGCTGCCGGTCGATCAACGCCCTGCCTGACCCGGAGAGACTGACGATGCACGCAACGCGATGGATCCTGGCCCTGCTGTTGGCTTCGCTGTCGCCCATGGCGATGGCAGCGGCTCCCCTCATCGCCGGTGAGCGCCATGGTGTGACAACGCTGGAAAGCGCGGCGATACGCGATGGCGCGCACCGCGATGTGTTGCGCTTCACCGTGTGGTACCCGGCAAGCCCAGGCAGCGACGAGACGCCGCTCACCATCGGGCCAGCGGATGCGCCACTGTTCGAGGCGGGGCGCGCCGCGAAGGACGCCCCCATTGCCGGCGCGCGCCTGCCGACCCTGTTGCTGTCGCATGGCAATGGCGGTACCGCGCGCATGATGGGGTGGCTGGGCACCGCGCTCGCGCGCGCCGGCTACCTGGTGATCGCCGTGGACCACCCGGGCAACAACGGCGTCGATGAGATGACGCTGGCCGGGAGCGTGCTGACCTGGCTGCGCGCCGACGACCTGAAGGCCGCGCTGGCCGCAGTAAAAGCCGACCCGCAACTGGGGCCACACATTGATGCGTCGCGGCTGGGCGTGATCGGCTATTCCGCCGGTGGCTTCACCGCACTGCTCAGCGCCGGCGCAAGGCCGGACATGACGCGGTTGCTGGCGTTCTGCCGGGCGCACGCGGACGACGGCGTGTGCAGACCCCAGCAGGAAGCGGCCGCACATACGATGGAAGCGCGCCTTGCTGCAGCAGCATCACCGCAACTGCAGCCCTACGTGCAGCACGCGCAGGATGATCGTTCGATTCCCGGTGTCCGCGCAGTCTTCGTGCTGGCGCCGGCCATCGTGCAGGCATTCGCACCGGAGCAGCTGAAGGCGTTGCAGCAGCCGGTGGCGATCGTGCTGGGCGCTGCCGACGAGGTGGCGCCACCAGCGACCAACGGCGATGTGGCGGCGGCGCTGATTCCGAAGGCAACGCTGCACACGCTGCCGGGTGTCGGGCACTACGACTTCCTGTCCGGGTGCACGCCGCTGGCGAAGGAGCGGCTGCAGGCGCTGTGTGTAACTGAGGTGCCGAAGGAACAGACTCATGCCGTGGTGGTGGAAGATGCGGTTCGCTTCTTCGGTGATGCACTGCGGTAGAAGCTGTCGAGCACGGCTCGACGCTGCGGCTGGCAGTAACGATTCGTTGCGCAGGTGATGACGCGGCGCGAAGGTGCGCGGGACTACACTGCACCCAGCGTTACACGGAGGATCGACCATGCGCCTGCTGCACCTCACCCTGCCTGTATCCGACGTCACCCGCGTTGCCACTTGGTTCCGCGACGTGCTGCAACTGGAAGTGGCCGGTGACCAGGTCCGCATCGGCTGGAGCACGATCCAGTTGCAACCTGCCGGCGACCACCCTGTCGGCGGCGTGCACCTGGCCTTCAATGTGCCGGACAATCGCTTCGCCGAGGCCATGACCTGGTTGCGAGCACGCACGCCCTTCCAATGCAGCCCGGAAGGCCGCGATTACTTCGCACTGGAAAGCAGCTGGCAGTCGCAATCGGTGTATTTCACTGGACCCGATGGCCTGATCCTGGAGCTGATCGGCCGCAGGCGCTTGCCGGCCAGCGAACGCAGCGGTGCCTTCCATGGCAGCGAGCTGACCTGCCTGAGCGAGGTCGGCCTGCCCAGCCACGATGTCGATGCGGTACGCGAACAGTCCAGCCAGCGCTTCGGCCTGCAGCCGATCAGCCCGCCGTCGCCGCAGTTCGCACCGATGGGCGACGACGAGGGGCTGCTGATCGTGGTCGCCGCCGATCGTCGTTGGTTCCCCGAGCAGAAGGACCTGCCCAACGCGCAGGGACTGCAGCTGCAGGTGGGCGATGTGAGCGGCAGCGGCGAACTGCACGATGCCGCGCTGGGCTGGCGGGTGCAGGCGGCCTGAGCTACCAGCTGCCCGAGGCGCCACCGCCGCCACTGCGGCCGCCACCACCGGACCAGTCGCTGGAACTGCCCGAGGACGAACTGGACGACGAGGTGCTGGAGGAGGAACGGTAGCCTCTGGACGAACTGCGGCCGCCGCGGGCTTTTTCGCCGGGCAGCAGGGTGAGCACCCAGATGAAGTACAGGAACAGCGTGCCCACGCTGGACACGATCGTTGCCAGCACGCGGGCGTTCTCGTCGCCGGCACGGTCGATGGCCAGCACCGCGCCCAGCGCATAGCCAGTGGTCAGCAGCACCAGCACCACCACGCGGATGGCGAAGCTGTTGCGGTTCTTCCGCCAGCGCGCGCGACCGGCCTGCACCAGGAAGAACACCAGCATGGCGGCGATGCCGACTGCCAGGTTCAGCAGCGTGTGCAGCGCAAGGCTGGGCGGTAACTGGCCACGCACCAGCATCACCGCGAAGAAGCCGGTGCTGACGGCCAGCATGCCGTACAGCACGATGCGTACGCCGCGGCTGCGATGCCAGCACCAGCCCAGCAGCGTCGCCACCGGTACGGCAGGCACCATCACGAAGAACAGCGCCGGCAGCACGTGGCGCGGCAGCAGCAGCGTCGCAGACAGCAGTCCCGCGGCGATCACCGCCGTCACCAGCAGCGGCCGGCCCCATGCAGGTAAGGTCGGCCAGCTCGGCCTGGGCATCGCCGCGTTGGCTGCCAGTGCCTTGCGCCGCCGCTCGCGGCGGTTACCGGTGAAATCGGCTTCGGTCCTCGTCGCCAGCAGACGCGGTGGCGATCGCCATAGACCGGCCAGGAAGCCCGCCAGCAACGTCAACGCGACGACCGAATCCCCCGTGCGCCAATCCGGCGGCAACACGTTGCGTGCCAATGAATCTTCCCAGGGTGGCAGTTCCTCACCATCGACCAGCGCCACCAGCACCGCGGTACCGTCCAGCACGCCTTGGTCCAGGTCGCCCTCGCGCAACCGCGGCACGATCGCCTTGTCGATGATGCGCGCGGCATAGGCATCGGGGATGGTGCCTTCCAGGCCATAACCGGTCTGGATGCGTACGCGCCGATCCTGCACCGCCACCAGCAGCAGCACGCCATCATCGACACCGGCACGGCCCAGCTCCCATTGGTCGAAGACGCGCTGTGCATAGGCTTCGATACCTTCCTCGCCAACGCTGGGTACCACCAGCACCTGCAGCTGCGCGCCTTTGCGTGCCTGCAACTGCAATGCCTGCTCGCGCAGCGTGGCGCGGGTGCTGGCCGACAGCGCGTCGGCGGTGTCCACCACCGGGTCATTCAACGCAGGGATCGGGGCTGCCGCCAGTGCCAGCAGCGGCAGCAGGCAGAGCAGCAGCGCAAGCCATGCCCACGGCCTGGCAACGCGTGCCTGCGGCCCCCGGCTCATGTGCCCTGCCCGGCCTCGATCTGCGCATACAACGCCTGCAGCCGTGCAGCGTTCTGTGCGAACACCTGCAGATCCGCGTCGACCAGTACCGGCCAGTCCGGTGCATGACCCAGCAACTGCGCCACCTGTTCCTGCGGTGCGCGGTCAAAGCCCTCACCCAGTATGGTCAGGTAGCGCTGGCGGAAGCCCTCCGGGTCCTGCTGGTCCTGCACATACAGCTGCACCGCCAGCAAGCCGGCATAGAGATAGTTGACCAGATACTGCGGGTCGTCATACATCAGGCGCTTGCCGATCCAGGTGCTGCGCAGCTGCGGGTAGCGCTGCGGCTGCTGGCCGTAGCGCGCCAGCACCTGGCCGGTGAGCGCGTCCAGATCGTCGGCGGTGCCCAGTGTATTGCTGGCCACGCCCTGGTAGATCGACTGCTCCAGCTGTGCTTCCTCGGAGGACGTGAACAGCTGCAACACCATGTCGTCGAGCAGCGACTTCAGGTAGTACGCCTTGGCGCGCGGGTCCTGCGCCTGCTGGTACAACTGGTCACGGAAGCGCAGCTCGTTGTAGATGGCGAAGGCCTCGGTCATCCACGCACTGCCATTGAGATGCAATGGCGAGGCATGCCCGCGCAGCATCCACTGCCCATGCATGGCGTGACCTGCTTCATGGGCGATCTCCACGTCACTTTCCAGATCGCCGCTGCGCTGCCCCACGAACAGCAGCGTCGGCGTGTCCGGTGCAAACATATGGAACGCATCCTGGCTGCGGCTGCCCAGCACGGTAGCCAGGTCCATGCGCTTGTGCGCAGGATCCAGCAGCGCACGCAGCTCGGCGACATACGCCGGCCCCAGCGGCTGCATGGCGTCGGCAGCGGTATCGCGCAGCTGCTCCAGGGAAAGCACCGGTGGCGTGTAGCCGGCATCCGGCACGGTGGTATCCCACAGCTGCGGCGACACCACACCGCTGCGCCCGGCATGCTGCAGCAGCATGTCCTGGTAGTCACGCCGGTCTGCCGCGTGGCGCTCGATCGCCGCCAGCGTCGCGTCGACCGTCTGCGTATCCATGCCCATGCGTCGATAGCCACGTGCGGTGGCCGAGCCGTCGCCCTGCAGACGCGCGGCGGCATCATTCACCTGCACCAGGCCCAGCAGTACCGACGCCATCGGCTCGCGGCGCGACTGCACGCCCTGCCAGTATCCCTTCCAGCCGGCCTCGCGCAGCGCCCGGTCCGGGTGCTGGGCCAGGGCCTGCTTGTCGGCGCCGGTATCCCAGCTGCGGCCAGCACCCTCGATACGCGGGTATTCCGCGCTGTGCATGATCTGCCGGCGCAGGCGCGCGAACGTATCCAGCGCCGGGTCGGCCAGTGCGTCCACGGCATCATCCAGCTGCGCATTGGCCGGCGCCGCGGCTTCCTGCAGCGCGCGGGCGCGCAGGAACCCATAGGACGCCAGCCAAGGGGCATCCGCCGGCGCCTCACGCAGGGCGGCCCTGCCGGTGCGGGCGATACGGCTGCACAGCCCCATCACCTGGTCCAGCGCCTGCGCCGGGCGACGATCGCGTGCGTTGCGCGCGGCCTGCAGATGCAGATACGCATGGTGACGCATGCACTGTGCCTGCAGCGCTTCGGCCTGGCGGAAGCGCGTGGCCGGCTCGCCCGCCGTGGCGCTCTGCAATGCCTCCACGCGCTCGCCCAGGGTGACCCGTGCCGCCTGTTCGGCGGCGGCGCTGGGGAAGTAAGCGCGGTCATCGGCGTGCAGCGACTGTGCGTGGGCGCCGAGGGAGGTGGCCATCGCCCACAGCGTGGCGATGACAACGGTGGTGGTGCGCATCCTGCGGGCCTGCATCGGCGTCTCCGTGCCTTGATCGGACTTCGAGCCTAGCAGCCGACGACCGTCCGCGCCTGTCCCGATCTGGCCTCAGATCGACTCGTCTTCACGCTTGACCAGTGTCCAGCACGGCTTCTGCGCGAAGGTATAGGTCTGCTGGTCGCTGCTGTCAGGCGTGCGGATCTGCACCTGCATCTGCCCATCGGCCACGGCCGTGACCTGCATCTGCCGGCCCTGCCCGGCCAGCCCGGCTGGATCAGGCATCACCGGCCATTCGACATCGGCCAATGCCACTGGGCGTTCCACTGTGCGCGGCTCGGGCTCGGCGCCGGCGTCAACGTAGCTGTCCAGCAGCGGATCGGCCGTTGCCTTTTCCTGCAGGGTGATCTCGTTGCCGAAGTGCTTCAGGAAGGTATCGAACGCCGGATGGGGGCACGCCACTGCGGGTGCCGGCTCCACCGCCTTCGCTGTGCTGGCAGGTGCCGCTGCAGGGGCCGGGGCTTCAGCAGGCGCTGGCTGCGGCGCAGGCCTGCAGGCGGACAGCACGAGGCCAAGAGCGGGTGCCAGCAGCGCAAGGGAACGGCGGAGCTTCATGGGATCGTCCTGATGCCGGTTGGGTCGCGCCATCCTAGCCCGCCGCCTACAATCGCGCCTTTCCGCCTGTCCGAGATGCCCATGCGCCGCCTCCTGCTATTGATGGGCCTGCTGCTGCCCGCCTGTTGGCCAGCCTTGGCGACGGCCATCCAGGTCCGTGAAGGCGACCTGCTGTTCGTCACTGCCGGTCATGCCGGCCTGAGCGCGGCCATCGACGATGCGACGGGAAAGCAAGGGGCGCCCAGCTTCGACCATGTCGCGCTGGTGGCGTCGGCACCGCAGGGCTGGGAGGTGCTGCACGCCGATGAGAAGGGCTCGCGCCGGCAGACGCTGGACCAGTTCCGCCAGGACGCGCGTGGCAAGCGGCGGCAGATCGTGGTCTATCGCCTGCGCGCGCCGCCAGGGAATGCCATCACCGATGCCGTGACCACCGCACGCACGATGCTGGGCAAGCCGTACAACACCGCCTATGTGTTGAACGACGAAAGCTACTACTGCTCGGACTTCATCGAACGCGCGTTCCGTGCGCACCATGTGTTCGCGCTGCAGCCGATGAACTTCCGCAACCCGCAGACCGGTGAGATTTCCCAGCACTGGGTAGACCTGTATCGCGGCATGGGCATGGACGTTCCGCAGGGCCTGCCCGGTACCAATCCCAACGACATGGCCGCAGCACCGGTGCTGCAGCGGATCGGCGTGCTCGAATAAGCGAAGCCCCGCACGGGGCGGGGCTTCGTCGGTGATGGATGGCGGCTGCCAGGATCACTCTTCCTCGTCCTGCCCGCCCTGCTGCTGGTTCTGGTTGCGCTTCTGCTGTTCCTGCTGCTGTTGCTGCTGCTGGTCGCGGCCGCGCCCCTGCTGCTGATCCTGCTGGTTCTGCTGGCCCTGCTGCTTCTGGTTCGGGTTCTGGTTCTGCTGTGCCATGTCCGATCTCCAAATGCCACGCGCGGAATGCGGTGGACGGGGCCATCGTCGGCAGCGATTGGTTAACCATGCGTTGTCAGCGGGCTACACGGATGTGTACGTGCGTGAATGAACCCGCGCCAGCCCTTGCGGCACAAGCCACTGAAGGGTTCATGCGGGTTTGGCATGTAGTCATGCTGCAGCAGGGAACGAACGCATTCAGCGGCCTGCGCCGGCGGGGCGTGCGCAACGGCCGCCTACGCCTATGGTCCCATTTGCAGCATGCGGGGGCGCCGCCTATCGTCGGGTGACATCACCCCGGAGATGCGCATGGCCCGCGACACCGCAGCACGCCCCACCTACGAACAGGCACTGGCCGGTTTCAGCATCGAGCTTGCGCAGCGCCAGCTGCATGGTGATCTGCAGGCCGGCATCAATGCCTGCGTGGAGTGCTGTGACCGCCACTGTGGCCGCAATGCGCTGGCGCTGCGCTGGGTGGATGCCCACGGCGCACTGCATCTGTACACCTTCGAGGACCTGCGCGATGCCTCCGCACGTGTTGCCCAGGTGCTGGCCGCGCAGGGCATCGGCAGGGGCGATGTGGTGGCCGGCCTGCTGCCGCGTACGCCCGCCCTGCTGGCAACCATCCTCGGCACCTGGCGGGTGGGCGCGATCTACCAGCCGTTGTTCACCGCGTTCGGCCCCAAGGCCATCGAAACACGGTTGAACACCGGCCGCACCGCACTGGTGGTGACCGACAGCGCGAACCGCAGCAAGCTGGACGAGGTCGATGGCTGCCCGCAGGTGGCCACGGTGCTGGTAGCCGGTCAGACGCTGCGTGCCGGCGACATCGACTGGAGCGCACACACTGCCGGTGCCACGCCTGACTTCGCGCCGGTGATGCTGCACGGCGATGCGCTGATGGCACTGCTGTCCACCTCCGGCACCACCGGCAGTCCCAAGGGCGTGCCGGTGCCGCTGCGCGCATTGCTGGCCTTTGCCGGTTACATGCAGTTGGCCGTAGACCTGCGCGCAGACGATGTGTTCTGGAACATCGCCGATCCCGGCTGGGCTTATGGGCTGTACTACGCGGTGATCGGCCCACTGCTGCTGGGCCAGGCCACCACTTTCAGCGAAGCCGGTTTCAGCGTGCAGGGACTGAACGACATCGTCGCGCGGTTGGGTGTCACCAATCTTGCCGGCTCGCCCACCGCCTATCGCCAGATCATCGCCGCCGGCCCCGAGGCCAGCGCTGCCATCAAGGGACAGCTGCGGGTGGTGAGCAGCGCCGGCGAACCGCTGAACCCGGAGATCGCGCGCTGGTTCACTGCCCATCTGGGCACCACGGTGCTCGATCACTATGGCCAGACCGAGACCGGCATGGTGGTCAACAACCACCACGCGCTGGAGCATGCCGTGCGGCCGGGGTCATCGGGCGTTGCGATGCCCGGTTACCGTGTGGCGGTACTGGACGATGCCGGCAACGAACTGCCACCGCGCACGCCGGGCATCCTCGCCGTGGACCTGCGGCAGTCGCCGATCATGTGGTTCACCGGCTACTACGGTGCCGACACACCGGCGCTGGGTGATCGCTACTACCTCACCGGCGATTCGGTGGAATGCGAGGACGACGGCTCGATCAGTTTCATCGGCCGCTCGGACGACCTGATCACCTCGTCGGGCTATCGCATTGGTCCATTCGATGTGGAGAGCGTGCTGATGGAACACCCTGCGGTGGCGGAGACGGCGGTGATCGGCGTGCCGGATCCGGAACGCACCGAGATCGTCAAAGCGTTCGTGGTCCTGTGCGATGGCTTCAGCGCCAGCGACACGCTGGCGCAGGAACTGCAGCGGCATGTGCGGCGCCGGTTGTCCGCCCATGCCTACCCGCGACAGGTGGCATTCGTGGCGGAACTGCCGAAGACGCCCAGCGGCAAGCTGCAGCGCTTCCTGCTGCGCAAGGCGGAGATCGACAAGCAGGCGGCGGCTGGCTGAGGGTGTCCGGGGTCGGAGCCCTTCCTTCGAAAGGGATCTGACCCCACATGACCCGTGTTTGCGCTACGGCATCACCGGCGGCACATAGACCAGCGTCATCCCCAGCAGCCACAGCAGGCCCAGCACCAGCGGGATGTGCACCAGCAACTGGATGAAGGTGAAGCCGACGATGTCGCGGGCCTTCAGGCCAAGCACGCCCAGCAGCGGCAGCATCCAGAACGGATTGATCAGGTTCGGCAGCGCTTCGGCCGCGTTGTAGACCTGCACCGCCCAGCCCAGGTGCGCCTTCAACTCGTTCGCGGCCTGCATCACGTACGGCGCTTCGATGATCCACTTGCCGCCACCGGACGGCACGAAGAAGCCCAGCACTGCCGAGTACACGCCCATCACCAGCGCGAACGTATCGGTGCTGGCCACGTGCACGAACAGGCTCGACAGCCGATGCGCCAGCGTCTCACCGTCGCCACCGGCAGCGTGGGTGAGGATCATCGCGATGCCGCCGTACAGCGGGAACTGGATCAGCACACCGGTGGTGCTCGGCACCGCCTTGGCCACCGCGTTGAGGAAACTGCGCGGGCGCCAGTGCAGCAGCAGGCCCAGCGAGATGAACATGAAGTTGTAGGTGTTGAGGTTGGCGATCGCGCTGACCAACGGCTTGTTGGCGAACTCGTTGAACAGCCAGCCGAAAGCCAGCAGCGAAAGCAGCACGGTCAGCAACGGGCTGTATTCCAGCCACTCGCCCGGCCGGGTGCGGCGCTGCAGCGGTTCCGGTTCGGCCTGTGCGGCACCCGGGAAATCCTCGGCGGTGCGCGCACTGCCGGCGGCAGGTGCGGTCAGCCAGGCGATCAGCAACGAGACCAGGATCAACACGGCGGTCAGCACAATCGACTGCCACAGGAAGATGGTTTCGGTGAACGGCAACACGCCGGTGATCTCCACCAGCCCCGGCGGCATGCTGGCCGGATTGGCCTGCAGCTGCGCAGCCGACGAACTCAGGCCCATCGCCCACACCGCGCCCAGCCCCAGATAGGCCGAGGCACCAGCAGCACGATAATCCATGCGCAGCTCGCTGCGGCGGGCCAGCGCGCGCACCAGCAGGCCGCCGAACACCAGCGAGAAGCCCCAGCTGAGCAGCGACGCCAGCATGCTGACCAGGCCGACGTACACCACTGCGCCGCGACCGGTGCGCGGCACGCGGGCGAGGAAGTCGATGAAGCGCGCGACCACCGGCGCAGTGGCCAAGGCATAGCCACCGATGACCACGAAGGCCATCTGCATGGTGAAGGGAATCAGGCTCCAGAAGCCGTCGCCGAAGGCGCTGGCAGTGGCCTGCGGGGTGGCGCCAAAGCCCATCGCCGCCACCGCGACGATGACCACGCCGAGCACCGCGAACACATAGGCATCGGGGAACCATTTTTCCGCCCAGGCGGCCGAGCGCAACGCTGCGCGCGCCATCCAGCCGTCCTGTACTGCTGCCGTCGACGCCATCACCTACCCTCCCAGGTTCGATGGCCCGATTCTGGGCGGTGGGGTGCGGGCTGTCTGCCACCTATTGGTCGTAGGTGGCAGGATGCCCGGCGCTGTGCGCCGCCGCCCGAGCATGGGCTCGGGCGCTACAGAAGCACTGTCAGCTGTAGAGCCGAGCCCACGCTCGGCTGCGCGTCTCAACGCAGCGCCAGATCCACGGCGATGCCGGCAAACAGCGCGGCCCCCACCCAGTTGTTGTGCAGGAACGCCTTGAAGCACGGCCCACGCTCGCGGTTGCGGCAGATCCAGAACTCGTACATCACCAGCAGCGTCGCCAGCGCCACACCGGCCAGGTAGTAACCGCCCAGCCCGCCGCGCACGCCGACCAGCGCCATCGTGGCCAGGAACAGCGCGTACAGCACGCCCTGGATGACCAGGTCCAGATCGCCGAACAGGATCGCGGTGGAGTGCGAGCCCATCTTCAGGTCGTCTTCGCGGTCGACCATGGCGTACCAGGTGTCGTAGGCGGTGGACCACAGGATGTTGCCGGCATACAGCAGCCAGCCCAGCATCGGCACCTCGCCCTGCACGGCGGCGAAGGCCATCGGAATGCCCCAGCCGAACGACATGCCCAGATAGACCTGCGGCAGATGCGTGTAGCGCTTCAGGTAGGGATAGCTGGCGGCCAGGAACACGCCGATGAAGCTGAGGGCGATGGTCAGGCCGTTCAGGGTCAACACCAGGCCGAAGGCCACCAGCATCAGCACCGCGAACAACGCCAGCGCTGCCCGGCCGCTGATCGCACCGGTGGCCAGCGGACGGGCCTTGGTGCGCTCCACGTGCGGGTCGAGCCAGCGGTCGGCGTAGTCGTTGATGACGCAACCGGCTGAGCGGGTCAGCCAGACGCCGGCGGTGAACACGAACAGCGTCCACAACGGCGGCAGCCCGCCAGCAGCCAGCCACAAGGCCCACCAGGTGGGCCACAGCAGCAGCAGCGTGCCGATCGGGCGATCGGCGCGCATCAGACTCCAGTAATGCCGCCAGCGCGGCGTCGGCGCCGGATGCGGCGCGGAAAGGGGGGTATCAGCCATGGCACTAGGATACTCCTGCACTCCGCTGGTGGCAGCGCGGGCCCGGAAAAGACAGGGCCCGATGCGCCTGCGCGCACCGGGCCCCGGTGTTCTGCCCTAACGCGGCGATGAACTCAGACCTTGCCCCATGCTGCTGGCGCGTTGTGCCAGCGCCAAGCGCTCTCAATGATTGGCGCCAGTTCTGTCCATGCCGGTTGCCACCCCAGTACCCTGCGCGCACGCTCACTCGAAGCCACCAGCCGCGCGGGATCACCGGCCCGCCGCTCAGCAGCGTCGTAGGGTACGCGCAAGCCAGACACGGCTTCAGCCGTCTGGATCACGTCCAGAACAGAGAAGCCCTGTCCATTGCCAAGATTGAACGCATGGGCACCAGGCTGTGCATCCATGTAATCCATCGCCAGCGCATGGGCTTGGGCCAGGTCCTGCACATGCACGTAGTCCCGCACACAGGTTCCATCTGGTGTTTCGTAGTCGCTGCCAAACACCTTGAGCCGCCCGCCCTGCCCCAGCGCCGAGCGCAATACATTGGGGATCAGATGAGTCTCGCAGGCATGCGCCTCTCCGATGCCGTGCTGGGGCAATGCCCCTGCGGCGTTGAAGTACCGCAGGCATACCGAGCGCAGACCGTAGGCTGCAGCAGCGTCCGCCAAGATGCGCTCGGCCATCAGTTTGCTCGCCCCGTAGGGGTTGATGGGCTGCTTGGGATGGTCTTCGTCAATCAGTGCAGAACATGGCTCGCCAAAGATCGCCGCCGTGGAGGAAAACACAATGCGCTCCACCTCGTGACTTCGCATTGCCTCCAGCAGATTCACCGTGCCGGTGACATTGTTGGTGTAGTAAGCATAGGGATCACGTACCGACTCACCCACCAGCGACCGGGCCGCAAAATGCATGACTGCATCGAAGTGGCGGGCACCGAAAAGTCGTTGCAGAGCGGCAGCATCCAGCAAGTCGCCCTCTACCAGCTCTCCCCACGCCACGGCGCCACGGTGCCCCGTGGACAGATTGTCGAATACGGTTACCCGATGCCCCTGCTCGGACAAGTACTGGGCCATGTGGCTGCCGATGTAGCCCGCACCGCCGCATATGAGAACGTCATGCATGGGGATCTTCCCTGATCTGATAGGAAGAATGCCTGAAGCATCCTACCCCTGGAATGGACTGAGGATCGGCATACTCATGCCGATCCTCTACACGCCATCAATAGCAGGAAGTTATTCCTTGCCGTCAGACTTGTACTCGTAATAGCCGTAGCTGTAATAGCCTGTGGCACGCTTCTCGACCGCATTGAAGATCGCACCCTTGATCTGCACGCCGTTCTGCTCGAAGCGCTGCAGCGTCAGCTCGATTTCCTTGGCCTGGTTCACGCCGAAACGGGTGACCAGCAGGCTCGAGCCAGCGTGGGTGGCGACCAGCGCCGGATCGGTCACGGCCAGGATCGGCGGCGTATCGACGATCACCAGGTCGTACTTGCCGGACATGTCCTGCAGCAGCTGCGCGAAGCGCGGGTGCATCAGCAGCTCGGCCGGGTTCGGCGGAATGTCACCGCGCACCATGTAGTGCATGTTGTCCAGGCCGGACACCGGATGGATCACTTCGTCGACGCTGAGCTTACCGCCCAGCACGTCCGACAGGCCCTTCTGGGGCGACACACCCAGGATCTTGTGCAGAGTGCCCTTGCGCATGTCGGCGTCGATGACCAGCACGCGCTGGCCCGCTTGCGCGATGACCGCGGCCAGGTTGGTAGACACGAAGGTCTTGCCCACGCCCGGACGCGGGCCCGAGATGGTCAGGATGTTGTTCTTCGCTTCCAGCATGGCAAAGTGCAGGCTGGTACGCAGGCTGCGCAGCGCCTCCACCGTGGGGTCGGCCGGCGCGGACACCGCCAGCAGGTGCTGGCGACCGTCGGCCACGACGCGCGTACCGTGCTTGCCCTTGCGCAGCTTGGGCAGCGTATTGGACACACTGAGCGGGATGGCTGCGTAGACGGGCAAGCCCAAGGCTTCAATGTCTGCCGGGTCTTCGATGCCTGGGTTGAGCATTCGCTGGAGGAAAACAAACGCGACGGCGAGCAATGCCCCGAGTAGGGTGCTGACGATAACAATCAAAGCCTTACGCGGCTTAACTGGATTTGCCAGATCAACTACTGCGGAGTCGACAATACGCACGTTGCCAACCGCACCTGCGCGGGCTACATCCAGCTGCTGAGCTTGATTCAACAGCGCCGTATACAGCTCGTTACTTACTTGCAGATCACGTGTCAGGCGCAGCAACTCCTGCTGGGTTTCCGGCAGATCACCCACCTGCTTCTGGAATCCACCCTTGCGTCCCTCCAGATCACCGATCTGCCGGAGCAATGCGCGATAGGCTGGATGCTCGCGAGTAAAGCTCCGATCCATCTCAGCCTGCTTCAAACGCAACTGCTGGATGCTCGCCTCCACAGCGACTTCCTGCTCCAGCAGCCCTTTCGTCTGCATGGTGATATCCACCGAGCGAGACTGCGACTGGTACGCGCTCATGGCGGCCTGGGCCTGCTCGACCTGACGGCGAATAGTTGGCAGCTGATCCTTTACGAACTGGAGCTGAGACGCTGCCTCCGCAGAGCTCCGATCCACGTTCTGGCGAACATAGGCATCGGCGACTCTTTGCACCAGGGCTTCGGCACGAGCGGCGTCAGAGTCCTGATATCGAATTGCCAGGATCCCTGAATCTTTACCTTGCTCGACCGCCTGCAACTCATCCTGAACGCTTGCTACGACATCGAGACGCCGCGTCTTCACCAGCTCGAATCGGACACCGGGACTGCCTTGGAGACCTGAAACTTCAAGGACTACCCCACCGCGACTAACTGGCACACCCACCTTGCCGCGCAGCAGCCTTTCACCTTCAGGCCCGTAAAGGGAAAACTCACCAGCTCCATTTTCGACCTGAAGAATATACTTCTGGTCGATCTGAGATCCGGGAACGTCGAATCGATGGACGTCGAGCGCTTCACCACCCCAGGCATAACTAGTAAGTCCAAACCAAGGATCGGCTACAGGGGCGTCCTCAGTTGGCTTGAAACGACGTGAAATGAACCCGCCGATCAACGGAAACTGGTATGGCTCAACCTGTGTGTCGAGCTGAAGGGCATCAACAGCCGCCCCTACCACCGTGCGGGAGGTCAGGAGCGCGACCTCTGTAGTTGCGGCGGTGCTACCTCCACCTCCCAACGAAGCAAGATCGGCCAGACCCGGGATGGAGGGAACCTTAGACTCCACCTGAATCATAGCTTCCGCCTGATAAACAGGCTTCGAAAGCAATGCATAGGCACAGCCAACCGCGAAGAAGACCACCGCGACCGAGATTATCAACCACCGGCGATCCAACAATACGCCGAGTACTTCGCGCAGATCGATCTCGTCGTTCTTTGCAGCCCGGCCTTCCATTTGTTTGGTCATTGATTCCACTTCATCATCGAAAAATCTCGCGCAGCGACCCAGGGGCGATCCCGACAAGGCCGCACTTGTTGGCACCATCAAAGAACCGAGGATCCTAGATGCTTCTCAGCAGGCAGGAAGCAGGAGTTCGGCCGTCGGGCCACATAGCATACCTCGAATCCGGCTCAGAGATGAAGTTCGACGCTATCGATATCAACCACCTTGAACGCGCGCGCGTTGCATCGCGAACACGGACTGCTATGCTTGGGGGTCGTCGAGGACAGGCGATGGGCTCTAGTCAGCGGCAGAGCGCGCGACACGCGAAATCAGCTTGGGCAGCCACTGATAAGCAGACAAGCTACTTGACCGGACGCCCCACGGGAGACAAGTCACTAGGCGGCAGCAAGTCAGAGCCGTCTTGAGCACTCAAGGACCAATGGAAATGGAGTTTGGAATCGGGCAAGCCGCCGAAGAACACACGGGCATCCTCACGGACAGCACCTAAGCGTCGACTGCCAGCCTGAAAGCGACAATCAAGCAGCCGACGATACAAGTTAACGTCATCAAATGGAATTTCAATGAGCAAGCGCGCGCTAATTACAGGAATCACCGGACAAGATGGATCTTACCTCGCGGAACTATTGCTACAGAAAGGCTATGAAGTTCACGGAATCAAACGTCGATCCTCGTCCTTCAACACTCAGCGCGTCGACCACATTTATCGCGACCCCCACGACGCAACAAGCAAGTAGCACCTGCACTACGGCGACCTCACCGACTCCAGCAACCTAACCCGCATCGTCGCGGAAGTTCAGCCCGACGAGGTCTACAACCTGGGCGCTCAGAGCCATGTAGCGGTGAGCTTTGAATCGCCGGAATATACCGCAGACGTTGACGCCCTCGGCACCCTCAGGCTTTTGGAGGCCATTCGATTCCTGAAACTTTCTGAGAAGACTAGGTTCTATCAGGCCTCGACTTCTGAACTTTTCGGACTTGTCCAAGAATCCCCCCAACGGGAATCGACCCCCTTCTACCCCAGAAGCCCCTATGGCGTGGCAAAACTCTACGCTTACTGGATCACGGTTAATTACCGTGAGAGTTACGGCATGTACGCGTGCAATGGCATTCTGTTCAACCATGAAAGCCCGCGTCGCGGCGAAACATTCGTAACACGCAAGATTACCCGCGGCCTGGCGAATATCGCCCAAGGTCTCGAGAAGTGCCTTTATATGGGAAACCTCGACTCCCTTCGAGACTGGGGTCATGCGAAGGACTACGTGGAGATGCAGTGGTTGATGCTTCAACAACAGAAGGCAGTCGACTATGTGATCTCAACTGGCGTTCAGTACAGCGTCCGTCATTTCATTGAGCTCGCGGCACTCGAACTGGGCATCACGCTGCAGTTTGTCGGCGAGGGCGATTCGGAAAAGGCCGTAGTTGTCCGGGTAGAGGGTGATCAAGCGCCGCACGTGCGCCCTGGAGACACCATCGTTTGCGTTGATCCTCGATACTACCGCCCGGCAGAAGTTGAAACGCTGCTTGGTGACTACGCCAAGGCGGAACGCGAATTGGGATGGAAGCCAACTACCAGTTTGCAGGAAATGGTTTCGGAAATGGTGCAGTCGGACCTGCTAGAAGCCAGAGAGAAGCGCTACCTGATTGCATCTGGTATTCGCGATAGCTGACATAAAGATGTTTAGAGCATCGCTAATTTCAGCAATTACCGCCATCCTCGTGATGGCGGTAAATTTTCTAGTGAGCGTCGTCACCGCTCGAAGCCTTGGTCCAGAGGGTCGAGGCGCCTTCTACTCAGTGCAAGTTTTCGCACTTTTCGTAGCGTCATGCGCCCAGCTAGGCTTGGGACAGGCCATGGTTTATGCAGTTCGAGCGAAAATAGTAAACTTCAGAGTTGCATACGACACATCCAGCGCGGTAACCACTGCACTATCCGTCTGCATGGCTATAGCCGCCTTCAGTTTCTTCCTGAAAGAGGAAACTACCGAAATTTGGATGGCGGCCTGCTATGCAGCAGCAGTTTCCCTTACCGTCTTCTGCGGGTTCTGTGCCCAACTGGAGAGCTCGCTGAAAGCCTACAACACAGCAAGGTTAGCACTTCCGGTTCTGGTACTTCTAAGCCTTGCCGCGGTTGCCGCGACTGACTCAATGAACTTGAGCGCAGCAATCGCCATCCAAGCACTGGCAACGCTACTTGTTGCGAGCGGCACATGGGCCTACCTGCGCTGGAAGCTCCGCCGTACGCACGACGAATCGATCTCTGCCAAAGATACAAAGCCTCCTGGCGCGGGAACCAGTTTAGTAAAACTTGGCCTCAAATTCCACGCGACAACTCTCGCCGGAATTTTGGCAACAAACATCGACAAAATATATCTCATATCGAAGGCCGCCGCATCGGAACTCGGAATCTACTCAATTGCCTTCTCAACATCACGCATATTGAGCTCGCTTTACGAGTCGATGGCCACGTCACTATATTCTCGCTACGGCGGGCACAGCGACCCCGGCTCAACAGATGTAGTTGTACAGGTTTTTCGTGCGACCTTCATACCAATGATGGCCCTTGCTATTCTGGGGGGATTCATTGGCCAAGTATTTATACCACTGGTCTTTGGCCATAAGTTCAGCGGAGCGGCGATCCCATTCGCGATCCTTCTGATTGAATCGATACTTTCCGGATCGAGCTGGATGCTTGCGCAGAAGTTCAACATCGACGGGAAACCCGGGCTCGTTGCCATAAGACAGATTGCCTCGATTGCGCCAATCCTCATCGCCATGCCATTTCTACCACATCAGAATCTAATTTCATGGTTGGCGTTTGTGATGGCTATCTCAGGGGGAGTAAGGCTAGGCCTCACTATTTTCTTCATGATGAAAATGGAGAAGTCTTCGCTGCGCGATTTGACCCCAACGATAAGCGAATCGATGGCTCTAATTAATAAGTTTCGTAGGAAAGGGAGTTTCGAGTGAATAGTTGCACAGAGCTGGTTCCGCACGCCAAGGTTATGACGGACCTCAAAGAGAGCCTCTCCAAGGTGGCCGAAGTCATCAATAGCGACACTATTCACTATGTCGACATTCCCGTTCATGGGAATGTTGGAGACATCTTGATCATGGCTGGAACCATCAAGTTCCTTGAGGATAACGGAATACGTCGAACTCAGACGTCCGGGTACTTCAACTACAGCCCAAACTGGGCCGAGCCTGGTGTGCCGATTGTGTTTCACGGCGGGGGCAACCTGGGCGATCTTTACGCGTGCCCGCAGGCCATACGCGAAGAGGTTGTATCCAAGTGCCACGGCAACAGGATTGTAATACTTCCACAAACCATTCACTTTTCAGACACTGAAAAGTATGAAGCCTGTTGCGCGATATTTTCAAAGCATCCTGATCTTCACATATTTGTACGGGATGCCAAGTCGGTCGCCCTAGCAAGGAGGATGACTCCTAACGTCTATCTTTCGCCCGATATGGCTCATCAGCTTTGGCCGATGACCAAGCGACCGCGCCAAGGAAGTGGCAGGCTGAGATTCCTGCGCACCGATGACGAGCGCGGAAGCGAAAACTCCTCCGATGAACAAAAATCCATTGACTGGCCTGAACTTATCGGGTGGCATGGCACCATCTTGCGGGCTTATTCAAAAATTGGCCAGCTGCCACTGATTCGTAGCTTTCGCCTTACTGCAAATCTCCACAGCGCAGGCTGGTTACTCTATTCCAGTTACTTGATCGAACGATCAGCATCCTATTTCAGCAAGCACGCAGAAGTGGACACGGATCGACTTCACGGGCATATCCTAAGCTCATTGCTTGGAATACGTAACACCGTCAGAGATAATTCATACGGAAAGAACGGCAACTACGTTAGTTGCTGGACCCAAACTAGCGACCTTGTGCGCTCGGTCAAGCAGATAGAACATGGCGACTACTAATTTCCGAATCGATGGCAGGTCGCTCCTTTGGAGCTTCTGCCTCGTTCTTGTTCTGGTGTCCATGGCGGTGCATCAGCTTAGATACTCGATGTATCTGATTCCTTTTGCAGCCCTTCTGGCCGTTGTGTCCACCCTCAGGATCAAGATCCCGACTCCGACACTCCCATTTCTTGCTTACGCGATTGCTGGCGCAATCACAGTACCTCTTGGCGGAGAGTTGGGGTTCAAGGACTGCTACTTCGTGTTCTCGGGAATTGCACTCTCACTCGCCTTCACCAACCCGATTAGATTCTCCTGGATCAAATATCTCCTACCGGTGGCGTTCATTGCGAGCATAGTCGGAGCAATTACACTGCGTGGTTGGCACGGCCTTGAGTTTGACTTGCTTGACTCCTCGTCTTCAATTGAAAGTACAGGCTCTTTTGTATGCGGGCTGTTTGCTGTTGTCGCTCTAGCTCGCTCTCGCTGGATCCTATTCCTGATTGCAACGCTCGCCTCTTTGCTGCTTCTTAAGCGCGCCGCCCTCATTGGTATCGCAGTTTGCATTCCTTTTGCGCTGCTACCCGACAGGAAGGCGAAGCAGTTGCTTTCCAGCCCAGTGATGGTACTGGTAAACCTGGTGGCGGTCGCTTTTGCGGTGAAGTACGCCATCGGTGACCTCGACAGTGTAATCACGGCGTTAACAGGGAAGTCCGCCAATGAAATCGGGCTCGGACGACAGCTTTTGCAGTCGGAGGCAGCGAACAGTATCGTCGGAAATGCCCACTACATACTTTACGGAAACGGCGTTGGAACAGCCTACGCCACCTTCCTCGGAAAGTTCGGGCAAGGAGATGCAAACATGCACTCTGATGCCCTCAAGATGATTTATGAGCTCGGACTAGTATTCTTTCTTACATTCATCTGGCTCGGATACAGGGCAAAAACACTAGAAGCGAAAATGCTATTCCTTTATAGCAATCTTATATTCTACTTTGACAATACAATCATATATTCCTTCTATCTATTCTTCCTGCTTTCAATGCAAATGCTTGACCAGGCTGATAGGGAGTTGAAACAGGGGAGCCACGCGCCATGCAGCCAGTAGTTTCAGTTGTCATGCCTGCATACAATGCAGAGAAAACGATTGAGGAGGCCGTTGTCTCCATCCTCAACCAAGACCTGCGCGAAATTGAGCTGATCGTAGTGGACGATGGATCTACGGACCAGACAGGACTCGTCCTCGCTCGACTGCAGGGCGACAGCCGACTTCGGGTATTAACGCAGAAGAACGCGGGCGTGGTCGCTGCCCTCAATGCAGGAATTGCCGTTGCAGCTGGAACATTCATTGCTCGCGCGGATGCTGACGACTATTACAGCCCCAGTCGACTGAGCCTCCAGCGCTCGGTGCTTGACGCCGACCCTCGCGTTTCCCTGGTCTATACAGACTTTTTCAAAGTATATCCCGATGGAACACTCACGCCATCCACAACTCCGGACAATCACGACGATGCGATGACCTCGTTATTTAGAGGCAACTTCGTAATGCACAGCAGCGTCATGTTCCGACGAAAGGATTTCATCCAGGCGGGCGGTTATCGACCTGAGTGGAAACACATTGAAGATTGGGAGCTTTGGTTCAGACTTACTCTTCTTGGCAAAATGGCCAGAGTTGGCGATGGAGTTTCTTTCCTTCGCGTCCACGACGGAAGCGTGTCCGCAAAGCATGAGATCTTCCAGGCAAAAGCTGGATTGAAATTGAGATGGAGCCTGATCCAGTCTCAGCGATACCCTGTTTCGAGCATGGTCCATATGATCCGCCCGGCACTGAAGGTTTTCGTGGGCAAGCACGCGCTGTCCGTCGCTCGCAAAGTGCTCGGGAGGAAGCGCTATCAATGAGCTACATTACTTGTGATTGGGCTGCAAACCGAGGAAATCCCAAGGGCCGCTTGATATTGCTCAGCTTTCGAGCTGTCAATCTGATCAGTCGTATGCCCAAGGCCATCAGGCTCCCTCTACTTCCAGTCGTTGCTGCCTACAGAGTTGCGATCGAATGGATGCTGGGCGTTGAAATACCATGGAAAACAAGGATTGGTCCTGGCGCATCGCTCTACCACGGGGTTGGCTTGGTCATCAATGATCGAACGATTATTGGTCGCAATGTTGTACTGAGGCACTGCACTACAATTGGCGTTCGCGTTACAAGCTCGAGCTTCGACGGCATCGCCCCAGTCATTGGGGACAATGTTGATATCGGATCAAATGCAACAATCATTGGGCCAATTAAGATAGGGAACAATGTATCGATAGGCGCTGGAAGCGTCGTTATTACAGACGTTCCTGACGACTGCATCGCCGTTGGAAATCCCGCCCGAATAATCAATCGCCGGACAAGCTGAAGATGAGAGTTCTCATTGTCCACAACTATTATCAGCAGGCCGGCGGCGAAGATTCCGTTGTCAGGAACGAAGCGGAGCTGCTTCGTGCGAACGGCCATGAAGTGAAGCTTTACGCTGTCTCCAATCACTCAATCCAAGGGTTCGCATCGAAGATTATTGCAACGGTAAATGCAATCTTCTCCATTCCCTCATACCTCAGGATACGCAAAGAGATATCTGAGTTTCGTCCTGATGTAGTTCACGTCCACAACTTCTTCCCACTTATCTCGCCATCCGTATTTTATGCCTGCCGAGCCAAGAAGGTACGATCGGTTTTCACTCTTCACAATTACCGAATTGTGTGCCCGACTGCGACATTGTACTTTGATGGTGAAGTGACCGAGAGGAGCATAGACGAGGGCCCTTGGTGGACCGTGGCTCGTCGCGTGTATCGGAACTCGTTCATCGGAACTTTTTCAATTGCCGCCAGCGTCTCACTGCATCGGCGACTGGGTACGTGGAAGAAGGTTGATCAGTTCATTGCGCTCACCGAGTTTGCAAAGAGCCTGTTTTCGAGAGCGGGGATACCAAGCTCCAAGATTAGAGTGAAGTCCAACTTCTCTCATCTGGAAATTGAAGAGTTCCCCGAGCAGGGAGTTCGTGATGGTTATCTTTTCGTGGGTCGACTTACTGAAGACAAGGGAATACACGTGCTGCTCGAAGCGGCACGTTCCGCTGACGTAACTGTGACAGTCATTGGTGATGGCCCGCTATCGGACATCGTTTCAGCTAGCAAGCATATTAATTTCTTGGGCAAGCGAGATTCTTCGATAATCAGGTCTGAAATGAGGAAGGCCAAAGCACTTATCGTTCCCAGCTTGTGGTACGAAGGCTTTCCAATGGTCATCGCCGAAGCGTATTCACAGGGCCTTCCCGTCTTTGCCAGTGATATCGGTGCTCTTAGTGAGTTGATAGAGCCAGAAGTAACCGGCGAGTTGTTTAGTCCGGGAAGCCCTGATGAGCTCGCCGCTCTGTTGATCAGCCATAAAAACTCTGAGCATCGAATAGCGCGAATGAGCTCCGGTGCGCGCAACCATTATCTGGACTCCTACTCTCCGGAAGTAAGTCTTCGAACCCTTTTGTCGGCCTACAACTCCGAGCAGCCCCTCTAAATTGCATGGACAGCATCCATAGTGAATAGCCCCTGTACTTCTATCGACGTTATCGGCACACCGATCACTCGCGTCAGCTGGGATCAGTCCCTACACCGTATTCACGCTTGGAGCATGCGTCGAGACAGCAGGGTAGTCTGCATCTGCAACGCCCACTCCGTCGTTACAGCACGTCAGGACAAGGAGTTCGCAGCAGCCGTGAACTCTGCCGACATGGCAACGCCCGATGGTGCGCCGGTGGCTTGGCTCATGAGACGTCTTGGGGCTTCCGGACAGCAACGCATCAATGGTCCCGACCTGATGCTCAAGTACTGCGAGGCAGCCGCCAAGCGCGGCGAGTCCATCTACCTCTATGGTGGCGCTGAGACGACCTTGAGCATTCTCCGCGACGAGCTGCCCAAGCGATTCCCTGGCTTGGTCATTGCCGGCTCGCACTCACCGCCCTTCCGCGCACTCAGCGAAGAAGAGGATGCTGCCATCGTGCGCGACATCAATGACTCTGGTGCCGGGACGATCTGGGTCAGCCTCGGCTGTCCGAAGCAGGAGAAGTGGATGGCGGCGCACCGTGGCCGAATCAATGGCGTGATGATCGGTGTCGGGGCGGCATTCGACTACCATGCGGGTATTATCTCCCGGGCCCCCCTCTGGATGCAGAACAATGGCCTCGAATGGCTGCACAGGCTTGCGAGCGAGCCTCGTCGGCTCTGGAAGCGCTACTTCGTCACCAACACCCTCTTCATTTGGCACGCTGCGCGCCAGCTTATGACGGCGCAGTCGAAATGACCCACTTGACCGAGCTTCCACCACGGCACTTGAGTGCAGCTGACTTCAAAGCCGTCGTTCGGGACACACCCCTTGTGTCGATCGATCTTCTGGTCATGGATCCACGGCAACGCATGCTTGTGGGGTTGCGTACCAATGAACCTGCACGCGGATTCTGGTTTGCCCCGGGTGGGCGCATCCGCAAAGGCGAGAACTTCAGCCAGGCATTCCGCAGGCTGACTTTGGCTGAGCTCGGACAATCGCTGGATATCAGCGAAGCCAGCTTCGTTGGAGTGTATGAGCACTTCTACGCCGAGGACTTCACCGGAGCATCGGATGCAGGTACACACTACGTGGTGCTGGCCTACTCCATCAGCGTGGATCCCGCGGGAATGGCTCTGCCGGAGGAACAGCATGCTGAGTACCGTTGGGTAACGGCAGAAGATGCTTTGTCCGATGCCTCGATCCACCCCAATACCCAGGCATACGCCCGCAAATGAAAAGGGCCAGCGAACGCTGGCCCTTCCATCCAAAACCTTAGGCGGCGCGCAGGCGCCCTTGATTGTCGAGGAACCAGCGATACGTCTGTTCGACGCCTTCCCGAAGCTCAATCGAAGCCTTCCAGCCCAATCCATTCAACCGTGAGACGTCCAACAGCTTGCGCGGGGTGCCATCGGGCTTGCTGGTGTCATTACGGATCTCGCCCTTGAAACCTGTGACGTCCTTCACCAGCTCCGCAAGCTCGCGAATGCTGATGTCATCACCGACACCAACATTGACGATGTCCGAGCCTTCATAGGTCTCAGTCAGATAGACCGTTGCGGCTGCCATGTCGTCTACATGGAGGAACTCACGGCGTGGCGTCCCCGTACCCCACATGACGACCTCGCTGTCACCACGCTCAGCGGCTTCATGGAACTTCCGCAGAAGCGCCGGAAGCACATGCGAGTTCTGCAGATCGAAGTTGTCGCCCGGCCCATAAAGATTGGTCGGCATCAGGCTGATCGCGTTGAATCCATACTGCTTGCGATAAGCCTGGCACATCTTGATGCCCGCAATCTTTGCGATGGCATACCATTCGTTCGTAGGCTCCAGCCCCCCGGTCAGCAACGAGTCCTCACGGATGGGCTGCTCGGCGAACTTGGGGTAGATGCACGACGAACCCAGGAAAGTCAGCTTCTTGGCGCCATGGCGGTATGCCGCGTCGATCACGTTGTTCTGGATCTGCAGGTTCTCAAACAAGAATTCGGCAGGGTACGCATCATTGGCATGGATGCCACCCACCTTGGCCGCAGCTAGGATGACGATAGTCGGCTTCTCGGCCTCAAAGAGCGCTTCGACCGACGCGCGATCCCTGAGATCGACGCGCTCGCGCCCTGCCAGCAGCAGGTTGTCATAGCCCAATGCCTGCAATCGACGCACCACGGCCCCACCCACCAGTCCCCGGTGTCCCGCAACGAAAATCTTATCGTGCTTATCCATGCCCTTTCCGTTCACCTGCTGAGTCAGGGGTGGAATTTTAGCAGACCACTCCAGCCCAATCGGGCCCGGTTCGGCAGTTACGGCGGAAGGGTTGAGATTTATGGAGGGAAACCGGATAGAATGCTGTCCTCATTGCACCTCTTGGGTGCTTTGATGCCCGCCCCGGCTCTGGCCGACGGCGCGGCGGTTCCACCACGCGCTCGTAGCTCAGCCGGATAGAGTAGTGGCTTCCGAAGCCATTGGTCGGGGGTTCGAATCCCTCCGGGCGCGCCATCTTCCCTGTGATCCCCTGCGACGATTTCGACCTGGTCCTTGTCTGGCCGGGGACGCGTGGCCGTGCATTCGTGTTGAAGGCAGTCGAGCAAAGCTCGACGCAACTCAACAAGAGGTCGGGAACCGGACAGGAGGCCGCCGTACCAGGGCGAGGTCTTCCCACCTGCCTGGGGGGCGGCAGGCCGCGCATTGCGCGCAGCCTTCGACATCCGTGTCGTGCGCCTGTCCAGTATCCCGGTGAAGGGTCAGCCGCTGAGCAGGTCGTTGAAGCGCGCCAACGAGGCCAGGTGGAAGTGCACCGGCGCCAACCAGCCCTGGCGATGCCAGGCGATGACGGTCTCCTCGGGCAGCGCCGCGAAACGATCCGGATCGACGACCTGGAAGCCGAGCAGGCTGGAGGTTCGACCGTCGGCACGCACCACATCGGCCTGACGATCCACCAGCACACCCGAGGCCAGCAACTGCGCGCTGAAGGCAACGCTAGCAACGGCTTCGCCTGTGAAGGCTTCGCAGAACTGCAGCGCCTGGCGGGTCAATGCGCTGGGCTGGCCGTCGGCCTCGAACAGCGGCTGGCCTTCGTCACCCTCGGTGCGCAGCATCGCTGCGTCGGCATCGATTGCCAACGCATGGCCATCGGGTTGGGTGGTGCGCGCGAACACGAAGGGGTAGCGGCGCACGTAGGCCGGCACATAGGCCCCACTCTGCCAACGGTCGGCCACCACGAAACGATTGTGCTCGGCCTCCAGCCCCAGCACGGCCACCGGCGCGGCGTCTTCGCCGACAAACACCAGCGGGTAGCAACGGGCAGCAGCGGCAAATTCGCCCAGCACCAGTGGCACGGCATGGCTGGCTGCGGCGAAGGCGGCATCGCCAGGCAACAGACGCCAGTGCGCATGGTCGCGCGAGGACAGCATGACCGGCGCGCGGTACAGCGGCGGGTGCGTCGGGCCGATGGCCTCCTGCGCGGGCAGCGTGTCCACGGCATCAGCCTCGGCTACAGGGAGTTGTGAGTCTTCAATCATATCGGTCTGCATCCAGAGTGCGGGAAAAAGACCGGCGCGAACGCCGGCCTTCGCGTCAGAAGCCGGCGTTCACTTCCAGCTGGAACACATCGATGGACTGCGGCGCACCGGTGATTTCCTTGGCCGCCATCCAACGTCCGGTCAGCGACACGTTCTTGTCGAACATGTACGAACTGCCCAGGTAATAGCCCTTGGCATTGGTGCCGCCCAGGTGGAAGTTGGAATCGTTGTAGGCGTCGGGAAGTGCGTCGGCCTCCAGCCGCTTGTAGCCCAGCCACAGGTTCCAGTCGCCGGCCTGCTTCAGCGCAAGGTGGCCGAAGGTGGCCTGCGCCATGTAGGCCATGTCGCCGCTGTCGATGTCCTGCGGCCCGGCTACGCCGCTGGCGGCGGTGGCCAGGTTGGTGACGACGCCGCCCTGCGCACGACGCCACATGGCGTTGCGGTCGAAGGCCAGGTTCTTGATGCCGTGGCCTTCCAGGCGCAACGCGTATCCGGCGAACAGCGGTGTTTCCCACGCCAGGTTGAGGTCCAGCAGCTCGAACTCCGAGGCCAGCCCCACGTACTGCGGCATCGGTGTGTTGGCCGGGTCCAGCGGATTCAGCGCGATGTTACGCAGCAGCATCAGCGTGTTGCCCTTCTGCATGAACGCCGGTCGCGACCAGTCACTGCTGCAGAAATCGGCACCGGCATACAGCGCGCACGGCTGCGAGTACTCGCCGGCGATGTTGCGGAAATCGAAGTAGCCGACCGCCGCACGCAGTTTCTGTTCGTTGCCGAACTGCCAGTCCGCGCCCACCTGCAGACCATTGAGCCACTTGTTCTCGCTCTTCATCTTGCTCTGGCTGGTGCTTGGGAAACCGTCGGAGGAGTATTCCAGCGGGGTCAGGCCCAGCGTGGCGAACAGCGAGAGGCCTTCATCACCCAGTGCCTGGCGGTACTTGAACGCCACGCCGTCGAAGTTGAGGTCGTTGGAGAACAGGGTGTCGGTGGACCAGTACGGATTGCCGAAGCGGCCACCGATCACTTCCAGCCCCTGCACCGGCGCCCACGACAACCAGGCCTGGTCCAGCCAGAGATCCTTCTTGGCCAGACCGCCGCCCAGCGTCTGCGTGGATGACACCGGACCATTGTCGTTGCCGGTGGCCAAGCGCACGCCAGCGCGGGTGTGTTCGCCCAGATCGGCCACCACGCCCAGCCGTGCGCGGATACGCCAGGAATTGTTGCGGTCCTGGCGGTTGTTACGCAGCGGCGGCAGGCCCAGATGGGTATTGCCATTGACGTCGTAGCCGTTGCCGGCATTGATGCGCGCCCAATCCACTTCGATGTCGCTGTTGCGTTCGGAGTACAGGCGGCTCTCGTTGCGCACGCGCACATCCCCCTGCACGCGCAGGCGCTGGGTCCACTCCGGCACCTGGTCAGGTGCAGCCCAGCCATTGGCCTTGGCCTCGGCCATCACGCTGGCCTTGAGCTCATCGCGGATTTCATCGCGCACGGTCTGCGGGATGTACGGCACGCGCACGTCGCCTGCCTGCGCCGGGCTGGCGACAGAGCTGGTGGCGGGATTCGCAACCGCATCGCGCTGTGCTTCCAGCAGCAAGGCCTGGCCGGCTTCCGGCGTGAGTGCACCACTGTCCATCAGGCCACGGATCAGTTTGATCATGGTGCTTTCGCCACCGCCCTGCTGGGCGTGGACGCCGCCGCTGGCCAGCACCAGCACGATGCCAGTGGCCACGGCAGAGCGACGCAGGTGCCGCAGCACGGAATAGGAGTTGGAACGGGTCATCGGCTTGCTCACAGAAATTGGGAATTCGATGGAAAGAGCGTCATGGCAGCGTTCACCCGCCGGGGCGACGGCCCTGTACCAGCACGCGCGCAGGGAAATCCAGCGATGCCGGTGGGCGCTCGTCGATGCGGCCGACCGCGCGTATCGCCTTCAGAACACTGTCGTCGGCGTCGGCATTGCCGCTGCCACGCAGCAGTTCGACACGGCTCACCGCGCCGTCGGCGTCCAGCCAGATGTTGACCGTCAGCTGGAACGCCAACCGGCGCACCTGCTCATCGCGCGCCACGGCCTGCTGCAGCACATAGCCCAGGTAACGGCCGTAGCTGGCGTTGCCGGCGCCACCGCTGCCGGTGCCACTACGGCCACCGCCGCTACCGGACTGGATGCCGAAGCTGTCACCACCGGCCTGCGCATCGGCGTCCATGGTCACCGGGTCGGCCGTGTCCGGCGTGGGCGCCTCTTCGGTCGGCTTGGGCACTTCATCCAGCGGTTCCGGCTCGGGCATCACCTCTTCCGGCTTGGCTTCCGGCTCGGGCTCAGGTTCCGGCGGCGGCGGCGGCGGCGGCGGGGGTGGCAACATCACCATCGGCACCTCGGCCACCGGCCGCCGCGTACTGGCGGTGTTCTTGAACAGCAGCAGCCACACCAGCAGCGCCAACAGCGCGACAACGGCGGGCACCACCAGCAAGGGCCACCAGCGCCGCCATGCGGAAACCGCGTGGGTCGCGTGGGAGTGGAGTGGGGTCACGTGTTCACCCCTGCACTTTTCCGGTGACCAGGCCCACCTGGTTCAGGTCGATCCGGCGCAACAGATCCAGCACTTCGACCACACGGGCGTACTGCACCTGCGCGTCGCCGCGCACGATTACCGGGAAGTCCGGGGTCAGCGCCTTCTCGGTGCGCAGCCGGTCTTCCAGTTCGGGCAGGCTCACCGGATAGGCATCCAGGAAAACCTGGCCGTTGTTGTCCACGGTGATGGCCTTGGTCTTGGGTTTTTCCAGGGCCATGCTCGAGCTGGCCTTGGGCAGGTTGACCTGGATACCGGGAATGGAGGCGTTGCTGGTGAGGATGAAGATCACCAGCACCACCAGCAGCACGTCAACGAAAGGCGTGACATTGATGCCCTTCTCGCGCTTCTTGATGCCGAACCGCTTTGCCCTGGCCATGGCGATGCCCCTCAGGCCAGGGCCGGACGCGCGACGGCGGCCGGTTCGCTGCGGTCGAACTCTTCGGCCAGACGCGCGGTGAATTCATCGACGAAGACCGACATGTCGGCGGCGATTGCTTCGGCGCGCGAGGCCAGCCAGTTGTAGCCGAACAGTGCCGGGATGGCGACGCCAAGGCCCGCGGCGGTACACAGCAGTGCGGCGGCCATACCCGGTGCCACCGAGTTGATGTCCACTGCGCCGGCCATCGCGGCCACCACGAACACCAGCATGATGCCGATCACGGTGCCGAACAGACCCACGTAAGGTGCGCCTTCGATGGTGGTGGACAGCCAGTTCATGCGCTTGGACATGCGCTCGCTTTCGCGGGTCACTTCGGCATCCATCGACGCGCGGATCGAGGTGATCGCTGCGGCGGTCAGGCCATGATGATGCGAACCGCGGCCATCCATTTCCTCCATCGCGATGCGGTACAGCTTCCACAGGGTGGAGTTGTCGCGCACCTGCGGTGCCAGTACACCACTGCGCTCCACCTGCTGCAGCGCAGCCACGGGTGCGCCGGCTACCTTGCGGTACTGTTCGGAGAACGCCAGGTTGGCGCGGGCCACGGTGCCAAAGTAGCGGCTCTTGGCGATCATGATCGCCCACGACATCAGCATCATCAGGCCCAGCACCACCACCACCACCCACGCATCCACCGGCATCGCCTTGAGGATGAAGCCGAAGTGGCTGACACCGGCCGACTGCTCATCCTCACCAAAGGTCAGCAGGCGCGATTCGGCGCCCTGCGCAGTTGCGTCTGCCAGCAGCAGCGTGGCCGGGCGTGCGACCTTGGACACGCGCACTTCGTCGATATCGCCCAGGAACGGCTGCGCCATGGCGATCGCAGTGGCATCGCCAGCGGCAGGTGCGCTGTCGGCACCGATCAGGGCCTCACCTGCGAACGACGGCAGCGCCGCGTCGATCCGACTCGCTTCACGGCCGCCAACCCACAGTACGACCTTGCCTTCGCTGGCCGTGACTGCCACATGCGTCCACTGCCCTGCCACCAGTGCGGGCACCGACTGGCTGCGCTGATCGTTGACGCGCACGTAAGGCACGCCGTTGTCGAGGCCGATGATCATCACGTTGCCACCTTCGCGGCGTGCGTAGAGGGCCTGATCCGGGCCGAGCTGTGCCGGCTTGATCCATGCCGAGAAGGTCATCGCACCGCCAGCGGCAATCGCCAGTGATGGCGAGCCCGGCAACTGCAGCGGCGTGCCGGACAGGCGTGCACCGCGGCCGATGATGGCGCCGTCGGCGGGGGTGAACGCGCCGCTGGCCGGGTTGCCATAGGCGGTAGTGTCGCGCGCTTCATTGCCGCTGTCGGCGAAGTGCAGCACCGCGCTGTAATCCGGATCGAACACGCGCTGGCCATTGCTGGTGGCCGGCGCATTGCCGTTGCCGTAGTACATCCATACGGTCTGCGGCGCGGTGCCGCTGAGGCTGGGTACATCCACCCAGATCAACGCCATGCCCAGGCCGGCGTCGTACTGCTCGATCTGGTGGTTCAGCACCGTGTGGCCATCGGCGCCGACGAAGCGGATGTCCTTGCCGCCTTCCGCCACGCCATCAAAGGCGAAGTTGCCGGTGTGCAGGCGCACCAGTACAGGGGTGCGACCGAGATTGCCGCCGAGCGCAGCACCGCCGGGGCCCGCATCCAGGGTGATCGATTTGCGGTACTTCCACTCGGCCTGCCACCACGGTGTATCGGCGCGGGCAGTGCCGAGCGCGGACAGGCTCAGGCAGAACAACAACAGGGCAAGAACGCGTTGCATGGGAAGATCTCCAGGGAATTCGGAAAGGCCGGGCTCAGTAGCTGGCGCCAAGGCTCAGGTGCAGGCGGTTGGCGCCCTTGGTGGTGGTCGGCCCATCGCTGAGCGTGTGGCCGTAATCCAGGCGCAGGTTGAAGTGGTCGCTGATGCGCAGGCTGCTGCCGATGCCGATGGCCGACATCCAGTTGCTGTCGGTCTGCTCGGGCAATGGCCGGCGCAGACCCAGCCACGCACCATCAAGGAACGTGTAGAAGCGCCAGTCCTGCAGACCCCACAGGCTGAAGGGACGGGTGCGCCACTCCAGCGTGGCCAGTGCGCCGTAATCGCCGATGCCTTCGGCCGAGCGGTAGCCGCGCGTGGTGTACATGCCACCGGCGGCGAACTGCTCGCCCGAGACCAGCGGCTGGTCGGTCATCTGTGCCGACACGCGGGCGAACCACTGCGCGCCGCTGTCCAGCGTGTAGGTGTCGCTGATATCGAACTTGACGGCGAAGAAACTCGGATCGGCGTAGGCACGCTTCCAGTCGAATTCATCACCGGAACTGCCGTAGCCAAGCAGAGTGCGGGTGCCGAACACCGCCTGCAGGCTGACACTGAGCTGATGCTTCTCGCCCTGGCGGAAACCACTGTAGCCGACGGTGAACGGTGCGTACTTGAGCGGCGCGAAGTCCGATGCCTGGCCGACCATCGCCACCGACTCGTCCAGGTCCTTGAAGTCGATGCCGGCCGAGAGCTGGTGCCACCAGGCGCCGGTCATCGGCAGGGTGTGGTTGAGCTTCAGGCCCAGCGCATGGCCCTTGCCGGTCACGTTGGTCTGTCCGCTGGACACCACGTTGCTGTCGGAACGGTAGCCGGAGAATTCCAGCATCCAGTCCGGGCTGCCAAGCGGCAGGCCATAGGACGCCGAGAGCACGTTGGCCTGGTCCAGATCCTGCGGCGCGGCGAAGAAGGTGAGCGACGCGCTGTGGTCACGCTGCCAGAGGTTGTCGTTGCCGATGCTGAGCGTGCTGCGCAGCGGCTCGGTATCGACGCTGTGATCGTTGTTGACGGTGGCGCTGTAACGCCACGGCGACGCATCGTCCACCTTGAGTTCGACATCCATGCGGCCGTCGGCACCCGGCTTCACCAATGGAATCACCTGGCGCTTGCCGTTGCGGTTGAGCGCGCCCAGCTGCGCCTGCGCCTGGGTGAAGTCCGGCACCGCGCCGGCCTGCAGTGCCGGCACGCGCTCGCGCAGACGATCGGGATCGTTGTGCTGGGCGCCCACCACGGTGACCTGGCCGATGCGCGTCTCGCCCACCTGCAGGATCACCACGCCGCCGCTGACCTGCTGTTCGGGCAGCTCGACATACACCGACTGGTAGCCCTTGCCCTGGTAGGCCGCCTGCAGCGCCAGGCGCGCCGCCTCCACGTCCTGCAGCGTGCGATCGGGGCCGAGGTACGGCGTGACCGCGCGCTCTATCTCGCGCGCGTCCAGCACGCTGTTGCCGCGCACCAGGTATTCGTTGATGTTGACGCGCGCCGCAGGTGCGGCCGCAGCCGGCCCATCCTGCGCGGCCGCCAGCGGTACCACGCACATCAGGCACATCGGCAGGGGCACCCAGGCCCATGCCTTGGAAGTGAGGGACATCAGTTGCGTCTCGATACGGAAGAAGGAGGGCGTTGGCAGTGGCGGTATCGTCATTGCCGCTTCGCTGCCGGGGTCGCCATGCGTGCGCGCTGTTCGGCCGTCAGCTCGCCCATGCCGACCACCTGCACCACGCTGTCCGGGTCGTAGCGGCCGTCATCGCGGGCGGGGCTGACACTGCTGGTGGCGTCGCCGAAGCCGAGCACCTGCACGCTGATGGTCGAGGGCTGGCTCTGATTGCCCTGCCGCTTGACCATGTCCTGCGCGGCCTGCACGGCACTGTTGGCCGCGGTACTGGCCGAGGTCAGGGCGCTGACATTCACCGCCGCCACCACCGGGATGCCGGCGGCCTTGCCCTGCACCTGGATGTTGTCGGCGTTGAGTACCTGCAGTGCCGCCAGATTGACGTTGCCCGACACGCGGATGCCGGCCTCGCCCGCATCGATGGTGCCCAGCGGTGCGATCAGGTCGATGTCGCCCGGCGGTATCTCGGCGATCGGATTGAGGGTGGCGATGCCAGCGCCGGTGTTGGGGGTATTGGGCGACAGCATGACGTTGCCGATGCTGTCGTAGACGCGCCGCTGCGGGGTGTACACCACGGTGGTCTTGCTGCCGCGGCCGGCATTGATGTCACCTTCGGCCGACCAGGCCAGGATGTTGCCGCCAAAGGTGGTGAAGATGCGGCTCTGACCCAGCAGCAGGCTGCCACGCGAATAGATGTTGATATCGCCTTCGCCCTGGGTGAGCACGCCCGAGCCGGCTCCTGGCAGGAAGCCGCCGTCCACGCCGACCAGGGTGCGCCCACCCGGTACCAGCAGGCTGATGTCGCCGCCGAAATCGGTGTGGATGCCGGCGTCGTTGACCACGTAGTACGCCGCATTGGACGCGCTGCGACCGGCGGCGATCCACTCCGCTTCGGTCAGGTAGGTGCGGCCCGGCAGCGGACGACGCGTGGCCGCCGTGCCACTGCCCGGTTCGTAGTACAGCGCGCTGCTGAACATGGTGAGATCGCCTTGGTAGGCGATGTCCGTACCGGCCGCGTGCCTGGCCGGCAACAGCGTGGCGATGGCTTGGCGGCCGCGCAGGTAGCTGCCTTCGCGCGGGCCATCCACGGCGGTGTACTCGCGGCCAGCCGCCTTCAGTTCGGCGTAGTACACATTGCGCAGGAAGGCGCTCTGCTGTTCGGCCGGCAGCGCGGCGAAGAATGCCTGCGCGTCCATGCTGGCCGCATCGAAGTGCAGTCCGCGACCGTTTGCGCCCGCATAACGCGTGGTGAGCCAGTTGACCAGGTGCAGCTGGCTTTCCTGCTTGAACTCGCGTGCCAGGTCGCGGTTGGGCGCGCTGCCGCCGCTGGTCGCAGCGGCAGTGCGGGCTTGGTCCAACGTTTGTTGCTGCTGGGCCAGGAACGCGGCAGCACCCACCTCATCGCCGCCGTAGCCGAATTCGGCCTGCAGCCATTGCGCCAGCGTGACCGCCCCGCCGTAGACGCGCGCCACCTTGCCGGCCTGATCGGCCAGCGACAGTGCCGCATCGGCCAGGTTGGCCGCGTCCAGGTATCGCGCAGCAAAGCCCGTCCAGTCCGCGCCATGCGCGCCCATGCCGGCCGAGGCGGCGATGCTGGCACCGCTGCTGCGATCGCCCGGGGCAACGTTGGCCACGGCTCCCAGGCTGCGCAGCTCGCCCTTGTCGGCCATGTACAGATCGCGCCCGGCGCTGACATCGAGCAGGCCGGGGCCGGCGATGTAGAAGGTGCTGAAGCGGATATCGCGGCCGGCCTGCACCACCGACACATCATCGGCACTGGTATGCACGATCAGGTTGCCGCGTGCGGTGGCATCGCCGATTGCGGTGGGCCGCGGTTCGGCCGAGAGATCGTTGCGGTTGGGGGTGCCCATCCAGCCGATCGAACCGTTGGTATTGCCGAACACGGGGCTCAGGTTGTCATAGGCGCCCAGCGGCGTACCCGAGTTGACGATATCGCGACCAGCGCGGATCGCCACCGCGCCGCCACCGTCGTACCAGGTGGTGGTGGTCGTGGTGACGCTGCCGTTGACGAGCTCGTTGTAGCGCGTATCGACCACGCTGCCGCTGCGCAGGCCGACCAGGTCACCGTGCACGGCGTAGTAGCGCGACGGCTGCTGGCCCACGTGCACGTAGCCGGAGGCGGTGGGCGGGGTGAAGACGAACAGCGGGTACAACTGTGAGCCGCCACTGGCATTGACGCCGTCCAGCAGCACGCTGGGCGCGAGCGCGCCGGGATTGACGTTGTGCAGGAACTGGCGGCCGTACCAGGTGGTCTGGCCCATGCCCACGAAACCGGGATTCCACGGCGACGGCAGCGCGGTGGGATCGGCACCGGAGGTATTGAAGCCGGTGCCGTTGGCGTAGATCGAACCGGTAGCCAGCAGCTCCAGCTGGCCGGTGCCGTGAGTGGCGAACTGCGGGCCCACCGGCGACGGCGCAAGTACCACGCCGGCCACGAAGTTCTCGTTGTTGGTGCCTTGGCCGCTGGCCACGCGGGCACTGCCGTAGTAGATGCTGCCGGCGGCGGCGGCCGCGCGCAGCACCGAGGGGTACACGTGGTTGCCGTCGGTGGCCTGCGCATCGGTACGCGCGCTGCGGTCCTGCATGGCCAGCGACGGGGTGAGGTTGCCGCCGGCCGCCATCAGGTCCACCGCGGTGGATGGGGTCCACAGCGAGAACCAGCTCCAGCCACCGTCCTGGTAGGCCGTGCCGCCCACGTTGAAGGGCGTGCCGTTGTTGTACTGGGCTACGCGGCCGGGGTCGGTGACGGTGCCCAGCACCAGGTCGCCACGCGCCTCCAGGCGGGCACCGGCATCGCCGAGTACCAGCACCGGGCCACCGGCTGCGGTAGCCGCCGTGGCCGTATACACGTCGTACGGACGCGATTCCTTGCTGTCCTGGCGGCTTCCATAGCGCAGTTCCACCCCGCCGACCGCACCCGCTTCCAGGCGCAGCGCGCCGCGCAGATTGGTGAAGCTGCCATTGAGCTCCAACCGCTGCCGGTCGTTGACGGTGATCAGGTTGGCTACCGGCGGCGTGTTGCTGCCGGTGAACGAGCGCAGTGACGGATCGGGGTTGAGGCCGCCACCGATGCGGATATCCAGATCGCCACCGCCGGTCTGCACCAGCGTGCCGTCGGCGGTGACGCGGCCGGTACTGGCCACGGCCAGGTTGAGCCCGGCGCTGCGCGCGATGAACGCCGCGCCGTGGTCGCCACGTCCCTGCAACATGCCGGCATTGCCGCGGGTATCGAGCAGCAGGTTGCCGCCGCCAAGCGTGCCGAAGCCGGTGAAGCCCACCAGCTGCGGCATGCCCACGAAGTTGTTGTAGTAGTTGTCGGCATCGGGCGCGGCCACGTAGGTGCCGAAGTTGATCCACCACGCGGTGGGCAGGCCCTCGGCACCGCGCTGCACGCTGCCAGTGCCCTGCCGCCACAACCAGTTGCCCACCGCTGCGCTGGTGCTCAGGCCCGGGGTGGCGATGCCGAGTGTTTCGCTGCGTTGCAGATTGTCGGAGCGCCCGATGCTGTCACCCAGCATGTTGCCGCCGGCGCGCAGCAGCAGGTTGCCGCCCGCTTCGGGGTACCAGGCCTGGTACAGGCTCTTGCTGCCGCCATCGACCAGCGATTCGAACACGCCGCCCTGGTCGCCCAGCACGCTGTTGCCGATCGGGTTGGTGCGGCTGGGCGTCATCACCGAGCGCGGCAGGTTGTACGGATCGTTGCCCGCGGCCGGCAGCGTCGCCGAAGGCGTACCGGCGGTGTACACGCCATACAGCGAGGTGGTGGCGATATCGCCGGCCGACACCAGGCGCAGGTCACCGGTACCGGTGCGCACCACGCTGGGCAACTGCTCACGGCCCGGCAGGGTCTTGTACTCGGTGTCCGGCGGAACCGCCGGCGAACCCACCGCCGCCAGGCCTTCGTAGCCGAGCTCGTTGAGGTTTTCCGGGCCGCTGTAGATCAGGCCAGAACCCATCAGTTCAGTGAGCTGGTCGTCGGTGAAGGCAGACCCGGAGGTCGGCACGAAACTGAGGATGTACTCACCGAAGAATGCGTTGATCATTTCCGCGAAGAGGTCGGAATCGCCCCAGACATACGTGGCCGGCGAACCGGTGCCGGGGATCTCGACCACCGCCCCGCCCTGGCCGTAGTGCGGATCGGACAGGCGCAGGCTGCCGGTGGCGGCCGGGGCCACGCTGAGGCGGTCGGCGGCCTGCAGATCAGCGCCGGCCACCAGGCTGATGTCCCACGACTGCGAGCCGGCGGCCAGCATCGGTGCCAGCGCCCAGATGCGGCCCTGGTTGCCGTCGGCATCGGTGGGCCGCAGGTTCACGGTGGTGGCACCACCGGGCAGCACCACCTCGGTGTCACTGGGGATGAGCGCACCCTTGGCCAGGCCCACGTCGGCCGCCAGCGTGACCAGATTGCCGAGCGGCGAGGCCGGCAGGGCCACGCCAGCCGGCCAGGTCATTGCGGCGATGCGGGCTTCCACCGGCAGGCGCAGGCCGGCCGACAGGCGCGCGCCCTGTGGCAGGATGACCGCATCGGCCAGCACGCTGCCCGCGGCGTACAGCAGCGCACCAGAGGCGTCGTGCACGGCCGCCCCCAGCACGGTGCCCTTGGCCAGCGGCAGCGGCAGCGCCAGGCTGGCCTCGGCCGGCAGCAGGGTGCCGGCCGCCATCGGCATCGCGGCAATCGGCAGGTCGTAGTTCAGCACCTTGCCGGAATTGAACACGGTGCCACTGGCCAGCGTCACCAGGCCGCCGTGCGGGACCACCACATCGCTGCCGAACAACTGGCGGCCAGCGGTGAGGTACCAGCCGCCATCATCGAAGGTACTGCCCAGGCGTCCGCCATCGAAGCCGTCGCTGATGCTGCCGAACACATCCAGGTCGCCCTGTGCGCGCAGCACCAGCGCACCGGCTTCACCGGAGCCGCGCACGCTGCTGCGCTGCGTGGTGGGATTGAGGCTGGCGTAGCGGTGCGCGGACAGGTCCAGGTCACCATCCACGTGCAGGTTGCCGTCAGGGTTGAGGGCAAGATTGGCGACCACTTCCACGCCGGGGCGCAGGTGGAACGCATCGCCATACGTGCGCAGGCCGGCCAAGCGGCCGTCGATCAGCGCACGGTTGCCCAGCGCGGCATCGATGAAGGCCGTGCTCTGCGCGTGCAGGCGATCCAGATAGGCCTGGTCGATGACCTGGTGACTTTCGCCGCTGGTGCTGGTTTCAGTGCCCACCGCCGCGCTGTTGTCGGTGATGAACGCATTGAGCTGGATGGCCTTGGCGCCGTCGATGCGGATCGCACCACTGGCGTCGATGGCCACATCGTTGCTTCCCACGCGCGGTGCATTCAATGCAACGGTGCCGTAGTCCCGGCTGCTGCCGTCCACGCGCAGATCCAGGTGGGCGCCGCCTGCGATGGCCAGCGTACCGCTGCCCGCGTCGATTTCGATGGTGGCGCGGTTGGGGGCTTCGATGGCCACGCCGTAGCTGTCGCGGCGCAGGGTGGTGGCGCTGGCGTCGAGCACCGCAGTGCTGCCCAGGCGAACCCCGTTACGGGCAGAGAGGCGGATGCTGCCCACCTGCTCACCGCTGGCGTCGATGGTGCCGTTGACGCTGAGCTGGCCGTTGTCCAGCGCGATGTCGACCTCGCGTGCCACTACCTCGTCACCGATCGCCAGATCGCCCTGGCCGATCCGGAAGCGGCGACCGCCGGTGATGCCGTCGCGGCTGAGTCGCATGTTGAGCCCGCTGAAATCGGCGATGGTCTGGCCGTGCAGGTCGATGCGGCCGGCGCTGTAGGGCACCTCGGTACCGCCGGCATCGTAGTGGCCGCTGCTGCTGCCGAGCAGACGCCCCGCCAGGTCGATGGCGCCCTGTGCAGCGCTCACGCCCAACGTACCGCCACGGTTGTTCTGTGCGGCCAGGTTGATCTGCGCGCCGGTGGCCTGCACCACATTGCCGCTGTCGCTATCGATGCGCACATCGCCGCCCCAGCTGTACTTGGCGGTGTCGAAGAAGTCGATGCGGCGACCGGCCAGGTCCAGCTGCGCGCCGTCGGCGAGGCGCACATCGCCCTGCGCAGACAGGCTCAGCTTGCCGCTGGGCAGCAGCACGGCGGTATCCAGCAGCAGGTTGCCGCCGCGGCTGTCGAGCGCGATCTCAGCGCCCAGCGCCGCAGCCAGCGTGGCGTTGTCCGGCGTGGCCGCCGCGCCGCTGCCGGTCACCTGCAGGTTGCCGCCGGCGCTGATCGTGTTGACCGAGCCGGCCGCGCCGGTCAGCAGCGGGGTACTGATGAACAGGTCGCCGCCGGTGCGTGCATACGCCTTGTCGGCAACATTCCAGGCGCCCTGCGTCTCGAACACCGCCAGGCTGCCCTTCTGGTTGGCGCTGACCTGCCTGCTGGCATTGAGACGCACGCTGGCAAAACCCAGCGCGAGGCGGTCCTGCGCACGCACGGTGTCCGGCTGGGTGCGCGGGCCGTAGCCGAAGACGATGTCACGCGCGTCCACCACCAGTTGTCCATGGCCGGTACCGGGGCCCTCGGCCACGATGCTGCCCGGCGGGGTCAGCGCACCGCTCCAGATCAGCGTATCGGTACGGATGCGGGCGACATCGCCGGCATCGCCATGGCCGTAGATGGCCGGAGTGCCCAGCACCAGCTGCTGCAGTGCGGATGTACCGGTGATCGGGTTGTAGGTGGACAGCGAGACATCGCCGTAGAAATTGACCGACTCGCGCGCGGTCAGCGACAGCGCTTCCAGCGCCGGTGCGCCCACGCTGGTATCGCCCAACAGAAGGCGGTCCAGCACGTCCTGGTTGAGGGTCATGCCGGCAGGCAGGGTGCCGCGCGCGGTGGCCTCGGCAATGGCCTGTGCGCTGCCGACGTTGATGCCGCCCACGGCCAGGGCCAGGTTGCGGGTGCCATAGCGCACCGCATCACCCAGTACGAAGCGGTTGTCCGTCGCGGTGGCAATGGTGCCTTCCGAGTACAGGCGGGTCTGGCCGCTGCAGGCGGTATCAGCCGCGCAGGCGCCAATCTCGATGCTGCCCGCGCCGTTGCCCTGGGTGTCGGGTGCTTCGGGGGCCAGCAGATTGATCTGGCCATTGGACACCGCCAGCAGCGCATTGCGCCCCGGCGAATAGATGTAGCCCTGGGTTGCGTCGTACGCTGCGGCGCCCTGCCCCAGCGTGTTGATACCAGCGCCCTGTTCCAGGGTGATGCCACCGGCCTGGCGGCCGGTCATCAGGAACACCTCGGCGGCCTGCAGCTGGGCACCGGCGCGCATCACGATGCTGTTGCTGATCGAGCCACCGTCCACGGTGATCACGTTGGCCGACTGCAGCGAGCCGGTGCCGGGGTTGGCATAGGTGCTGCGCAGCTGGCCCCCGATCTCCAGGCGCGCCGCACCGACCCGGTTCAATTCACTGGCGTGCACCGACACGCCGTTGAAGCCTTCGGTGGCGTGCATGCCATCGGCAAGGATTTCGTAGTTGGACGAATTGTTGAGCCGCGCCACCGAGCCCGTGCCGCCGGTGGCCGCAGCCTCCAGCACGTTCGCGTGGAACTGCAGCGCCGGCAGATCCACCGCACCGGCCAGGCTGGGCTGGGTAACGTTGAAGGTGACTGCCTTGGCGTCACGTTCCAGTAGCGGGCGCGGTGCGCCTTCGCGCGCGGCCTGCTGCAGGGCGAAGGTGGCGTAGCTGGTTTCGTTGTACTGCGAGTAGCTGCGCAGTGTGTCGGCCGCGGTGACCACCATCTGGGTCGGCAGGACATCCAGGCTGCCGGTGTTGGCGATGCCCAGTCGTCCCGAGGTGCTCCAGGAACCGTTGCGCAGCGCCTGGGTGGTTCCAAATGCGGTACCGCTGCCGGCCAGGCCATTGAGTTCCACGCGGAAGGCGCCGGGCAGCAACGCGTAGGTGGACGGCAACAGCGTATAGGTGCCGGCCGGCAGCCCGGGCACGCCGGCGCCCACAGTGATCTGGCGGCCGATGGTCGGGTCACCGGCGCCGCGTTCGCCGCCCACAGGGGCCTGCCCGGCCTGCACGCCGGGCACGATGGCGTAGACCATGTTGGTGGACAGGCCTGGCAGGGTGAATCCGTTCGGCCCCATCTGCACCAACGGATGCAGGCGCGCATCGGTGGAGCCGCCGCGGCCGGACAGGAACGCCGCACCGGTCAGTTCGCCGCCACCGGACAGGTCCAGCACCGCGCCGTCCTGCGCGTTCACCGCGTGCGCCCTGAACTCCACCTTCGGTTCGCTGCCGACGCCGCGGTAGTCCACGGCCGCGCCGTTGTAGTTGTAGGACAACCCGTCCACGGTGCCGCCATAGGGCATCACCAGGCCGTTGGCACTGACCGAGGTGACGCTGCCCGGTAGCAGGTTGACCACGCTGGTATAGCCGCTGCCATCGGCGCGGCCCAGGGTGATGTTGCCCAGCGGCGCACGCAGAACACCGCCCTGGTTGAGGGTGGATGCAGCGAACGTCATGTTGCCGAACACGCTGTAGGGCTGCGCCGGCAAGGCGGTGCCGACGCGTTGGATGTCCAGTACGCGGTCGGGATCGAAGTCGGTAGTCAACGCACCCCACTGGTTCACCATGCTGCGCAGACCAACGGTGACGTTGCCGCTGCCGTAGATCTGCGCGGCGGCCAGCGTGGTGTCGCCGGGCGAGTACAGATCGGCACCGCGCAGGCGCAGGTCGCCCTGGCTTTCGATGCGCACGCTGCCGAACGCATCGCGGGTGACCACCAGCGGATTGACCGCGTTCTGCACGATCTCGCCATTGGCACCGAAGCCGACCATGCCCACCACGTCGACCAGGTTGCCGGCCAGGGTGATGGCGGCCGACTCGGCCAGCGGCGCCACACCCAGCGAACCCGCGGCAGGGCTGAGGTTGCGCGAACCGGTAACCGGATTGGGCATCAGCGTGTTGTCTAGCTGGCCCCGCGCCGCGCCCGACAAACGCAGGTACGGCGCGTTGAGCTGCACGTGGCTGTCGCGTGCGGCAGTGCTGGACAGGCCCAGCGCGCTGGCGGTGAGGTACAACGCCTGGCGCATGTTCAGACTGACGTCGCCGTCGAAGTCGAGCAGGCCGTTGACGTACAGCGAGGCGGTATCGAAGCCACCGGCCCGGATCGCATCCACACCGTAGCGGGCGTGGCCGTAGGCCAGAGTCGGGTCGGCCTGGCCGGCCACCACGTCCGCGCCCAGCCCGCTGCCGCCGTAGGTCTGTTCAATCACCAGCTCGCGCGGGATGCGTACGCCGTCATCCACTTCGGCGCCCTTGCTGGTCCAGCGGTCCACCTGCGCATACACCGGGGTTTCCAGGTTCAGCGCCAGGGTGCCGCCGCGGGCGCCAGCGCCGCCGGCGGCCGCGCGCAGCTGCCCGTCCACGAACAGGCCGTTGCTGGCGCTCAGCGCGATCACGCCGCCGTTGCTGGCCACCGTGGTGGTGCCCACGCCCGGCAGGTCCAGCACCGCCTGCGCGCCGGAGGCCTCCAGGCGGGCGCCCTCGCGGACCACCACGAAGGCATCGATGGCCTGGATATCGCGCGACTCCAGATCATGGCGTGCGCCAATCTCCAGCGTGCCGCCGTCCAGCACCTGACCGTGGCGGCCACCGTTGGCAGCCACGCCGGTGTACGCCGCACCGGACACGTCCAGCACGGCCTGTTCGCCGATCCAGATCGAGCGCGCGTTGGGCATACCGTTCGGACGGTTGAGCAGGTTGCCCTCGCCCAGGTCGCCACCAAGCACGCTGATGCGGCCACCGTGCGCCTGCAAGGTGCCGCCCAGGGTGATCTGGGCATTGCCGGTCAGGGTGATCGATTGGCTCGGGTCCACGGCAATGTGGCTGCCCTTGCCCAGGATCAGGTCGGCTGCGTTCTGCGCCGTGCCGGCGGTCAACGCCAGCCCCGCGCCCTTGCGCAGGGTGACCTTGCCGGTGGCCGGCTGCTCCTGCTGCAAGGGCGGCAGCCACAGCGACAGCGCGCCCTCGGGGTCTTCACCGCTGGCCAATGCGCGCGCGGCCGCCATGTCCACCTGCAGCAGCGGCATCGCCACGTCCAGGCGCGCGCCATCGACAACGGTGATGCCATCGCGGCTGGCCACGTTGTAGTTGTTGAAGCCTGATTGGAACAGGTTGCCATCCAGCGCAAGGAACGACTGCACCGGCACCTCGCGCTGCCAGATGGTACCCACCGGAATCCGCGTGCCACCCGGCACGGTGATCGCGCCGGTGGCGATGCTGCCGGCGGTGTAACGCGAGGTCTGCGCTGGAATCGGCAGGCCATTGGGGAAGACGGCGGCCGGCAGCACGTAGCCGGCCGGCAGATCGGTGATGGTCCACAGCGTGCTGCCGGCCGGCAGCACCTGCCCGGCCGAGATCACCGCGCCGTTGTTGGCAAGCTGGACGGTGGCCGGCAACAGCCACGGCGCCTGGGTGGTGACCGGCTTGGAGCTGCTCACCTCCGGGCGTACGGTCACCGGCATCGGCTTGCCACCGGCCACATGGGTGACGGTGACCGAGAAGCTCAACGGAATCACATCGCCCGGCTGCAGCACGACATCGGCGGCCAGACGCACCGGCAGGGTGCTGGCCTGGCCAGCGGCCAGGTGTTCGACCGCGTCGGGCAGGTCGCCGCCGATGCTGATCAGCGTGCCGTTCTCGATGTTGAGCGCGCCGCCGCCTTTCACGCCATGCGCGCGCAGGCGGCCATCCAGCGAGAGCACGCCGCTGCCCATGTTCTGCCCGGCCGCCAGGGTGACGCTGCCGCCCTTGCCGCCGCGCACCTCGCCCTCGGCATCCACGGCCGCGCCGGAGGACACATCGATCAGGCTGTCCCTGCCCAACTGCACGTTGCCGGTGCTGCGCACGGACACGTTGCCGCCATCGACGTACGGCAGCCCGGCGATGGACGCCGGGTCCTGCCACTGGTTGGTCCACATGCCGCGCGCATCCAGGGTGACGCCATCGCCGACGATGACCTGGTGCACAGCGTCAGTGCCGGGACGGATGCTGATCGGCAGGTCCAGCCACGCGGTGCTCGAAGCCGGGCGCTGCACCACCATGTCGCCCAGGGCGATGCTGCCGCCGCGCGCGCTCAAGTTGGCGTTGATGCCAACGTCGCTGGCATGCAGGGCGATGCTGCCGCCGTGGGCCACGTTCAGCGCCTGGTCCACGCGGATGCCGCTGTGTGCGTACACCTCGATACCGCCAAAGGCCTGGGCGTTGAGCCAGGCTGCGTCCAGCCCGAGGGTGCCGGCATTGCCACCAGCGGCACCGTTGTCGATCACGACCTGCTCCACCACCGGGGCCGGGCTGTAGCGCTGCTGGCCGGTGTCCTTGTTGTAATAGGGCAGGTAGCTGCCCACCACCAGCTGGCCCTGCCGGGCAACGGCGGTCTGCGCCTGCTGGTAGCCATCCAGCACAGCGTCGCGGGCGCGTTGCTGGCGGTCGCCCTGGAAGGTGGTGGTGTCCACCGTGCCCTCCAGCTGCGCATCGTGCGTGGCCACGATCAGGCGCCCCGCATCGCGACCCACGGTGTAGCCGTTCTCCAGCCTGCGTTGCGGCGCGATCAGCGGGTTGTAGTAGTAGTCGGTGCTGCCCCAGCGCGCGTGGGTACTTTCAAAGCCACGGTACAGGCCACTGTAGAGAAGATCGCCGGGGGCGGTGGAGGCGTTGTACAGCTGCCCGTCGGCGCCCTTGAGATGGGTCTGGTTGACATAGCCGGTCTGCACGTCCAGCGCACCACCGGACAGGTTGATGCTGGAGCCGCGCACGGTGGCGAGGTTGCCACCGCTGAACTGCACCGTGCCGCCCTGCGCCGACCACTCGCCGATGCCATGCCCGGTGACCCCCAGATAGCCGCCCACTTCAAGCAGGCCACCAGCGGTGTACCAGCGGTCGGTCTCGTAGCCATTGGTGCCGGCTGGCACCAGCACCAGGTCGCGGCGGTCCAGCCAGATGTTCTTGCTGTTGAGGTTCTTTTCATCGCGGTTGAGCGGCGCGTCGCGCTGCTCGTTGCCTTGCACGTTGATCTGGACGTTGTTGGCTTCCATGGCGATCTTGACGCCCACGTAGCCGGCCACGTCGATACGCGCGCCCGCGCCCACCGTGCTGCTGCCCGCCGCATCGACGAACACCTGACCGCCGGTGGCCAGGGTCAGACTGCCGGCGTCGAAGTCGACCTTGCCACCGCTTCTGATCTGCACCAGCGACTGGTCGCGCCGATGGGCGATGCCATCGCCGATCTTGTCCGAGTCGCGTACCAGCGTTTCGCGCTGCACATCCAGTGCAGTGGTGGCGCTGTCATCGAGGATGATCGCCGTGGTGCTGCCCTCGCCCAGGGTCACCTGGCCGGTGGCATCGCTGGCCGCGGTCTGCAGATGCACGGTGCCACGCGTGTGCACCGAGGTGGTTGCCAACAACGTGCCCTGCTGGCGCACGTCGTGGCCGGCCAGGGTGATATCGCCGGTGCTGGCCTGCACCAGGCCAGTGTTGGTGACCACGCCAGCAGCCGCATCGGCCACCTTGCCGGCGGCGAGCGGCGCGTGCAGCACGGTCACTTCGTTGCCACGCGTGGTCGAGGCCTGGTTCTGGTCGGTGCCCATGCCCTTGCGGATCACGAACGCATCGCCCGCGGCCAGCGTCGTCTGCCCGTTGGCAGTGGTGATCTGGCCATGGTTGCTGACCTGGCGCCCAAGCAGCAGCACGTAGCCACCGCCTTCGGTCACCGTAGACGGGTTGTGCGTGGTGATCTGCGCACCGCGCTCGACCACCACGTCGCCGGTTGCCGCAGCATGCGCGAAGCTGTTGGCGGTGGTGGTCAGGTCATTGCCGAACGTAGGCACGAAGCCGCTGCCCTGCGCGTCGCTGTACAGACCTTTGCGGAACTGCGCGTCACTGATGTTGACCGCCGACGCAGCCAGGTTCTTGACGTTGACCTGGCTGCTGCCGTCGAACACCACACCGTTGCGGTTGACCAGCATCACCGTGCCTTGGCCCTGGATGCGGCCGAGGATCTGCGACGGGCGTGCTGATGGATCGTTGATGCGGTTGAGCAGCGACCAGCCGGCCTGCTGGTCGAAATCGACCACGGTGTTGCGGCCGACGTTGAAGGTTTCCCAGTTGAGGATGGCCTTGTCGGCGGTCTGCGCGATGCTGACCGTGGTGGTGCCGTCCTTGCTGCTCTGCACCGGCCCACTGGCGTTGAACCAGCCCTTGGTCAGCGCATCGTCATCGATCTTCAGGCCACCGTCGCCAAGGCCATCGCGCACCACGCTGCCGCGCAGCCGTGCCGCATCGCGCGCGCTCTGCTGCAGGCGCTGCTGCATGGCGATCGCCTGCGCGGCGGTGCCTAGATTGTCCAGCGAGGTCTGCAGCGTCTCGCGCGCCTTCTGTGCCTGCGCGTCGGTGCGCACCAGATTGGACGGCATGCCGTTGGGCAGGCGCCCGCTCTGCGCCGCGTTCTGTTGCTGCACACCCTTGTTGGCAAACCAGGCCGGGCTGAACGCCTGCTGCGCGGCAGCGCCGCCCACCATGCCGCCGGCCATCAGCAACAGGGTGATGGCCTGCGCCAGCGGCTGTACCTGCAACGACGTTGCCATCGCACGCACACCCGAGTCGTTCTGCTGCTTCACCATCACCGTCACCCGTCGCAAGATCGTTCGCTGATAAGGGCAAGCGCCTGTTGCCGCCGTGCAGCACTGCTGCGTCCCTGCCATCGGGACGCAGCGTGACCGCGACGTGCGTTGCGCTTGTTACGGTGGATAAGACCGGGCGAGGTGGCAGCGACTGAACCGCTGCAACAAAAATTTCATCTGCAGATGACGTGCCGTCGATAAACGCTGCGGATGTCATCGCAACGTCATGCATGCGTGTTTTCATCGCGCGCCCGCGCGGCTGGAATGCTCAGCCCAGCAGCACCACGTCGCCGGGCATGCTGACAACGCGTGCGCCGTAGGCATCGCGTACCAGGTCGATGAAGGTATCGATGCGTTGCAACGAAATACGGGCCTGCACCCGGCGCTGCGACAACGCACTGTCTGCGATGACGATGCGCCCGGTGCGGTAGCGGTTGATCTCTTCAACCACCTCCGACAGCGGCTGGTCGTCGAACATCAACCAGCCGTGTCGCCACGCATCGACGCGCTCGGTCGGCACCTGCCCTACCGAAGCAATGCGTGCGCCATCCAGTCGTGCCTGCCAGCCCTGCTGCAGTGCCACCGTCCGCGCGCCACGAACAAGCGCGGCAGCGCCAGCCAGGCAGGTCACCCGCACATCCATGCCCACGCAGCGCACGTTCACCCGCGCGCCCGGGTCCAGCATCACCCGCGCGCCCTCCACCTGGATCTCGAAACCGCGCCGTGCCCACGCGGGCAGCGCGAATTGCGCCTCGCCCTGGCTCAACTGCAGGCCGCGCACGTGGTCATCGGACCGTCGCAGACGGGTACGTGTCCCCATCGCCACCGTCACACCCTGGATCTCCAGCTCGCGGCGCTCGCCGGTGGCGGTGCGGTAGTCCGCGCCCAGTGCACCCAGCTCCGGCCACAGGCCCAGCGGCGAACTGGCCGCGAGCCAGCAGCCACCGGCCGCCGCCGCGACTGCGCCGCCCAGGAATGCCCTGCGCCCCATCCGTGTGCGGCTGCGTGGCCGAGCATGGCCGTCGGCGTGGGTCGCTGGCGGCAGGCTTGCAACCGGCGGCACCACATCGGTCGCAGGCGTCTGTTCTGCCTGCGCGCCCCCGGCCTGCAGCGCCGGACCCAGTGCCTTCCACAGCGCACGTGCCTGTGCAAATGCAGCCGCGTGGCGCGGGTCGAGCCCGCGCCACCGTCGGAAGGCATCGGCATCGGCTTCGCTGACAGCCGCGCCATGCAGGCGCAGCAGCCAGTCCTGTGCCTGTTGTTGTACGTCTGCCGGCAGTGCGGAGGCCACGTTCGTCTTCATATCAGTCATGACGGTTTTCCGGCGCCGGGACCGAACCGCTGCACCAACGGGCGGTCCAGCCGGCCCGCGCAGTGCTGCAGGGCCTTCTTCAGCTCCTTGCCGATCATCCGCGCCGATACCCCGTGCTGCAGGGCAATGGTCTCGATCGGCAGCTGCTCGATGCGCGCTGCCACCAGGATGGCGCGCTGGCGCTCGGGCAGCTCGCGCAGGGCCAGCTCCAGCTGCGCCATTTCCACCTGGCCGAACGTCACCGTGGCCGGATCCAGATGGTCGGCAGTCTCGTCCATCAGCGCATCCAGCTCGGTGCCGGTCAGCATCCGTGCGTGGGCTTGGCGCTGGTCGCTGGCGGCGTTGATCGACATGCGGAACAGATAGGCCACCGGACTGCGCTGCGGCACGATGTTGCCCATCCGCTCGACACGCAGCCAGGTCTCCTGCAACGCATCCAGCGCCAGATCATCAGAGCCCAGGCGGCGGCGCAGGCGCTTGCGGAAGGCTTCGTAGTGGTCGAGGAACAATCCCCGAAGTGCGGTCATCGTGCGCCCCTGCACGGCGGCGTGCGGCCCGCAGCGTGTGGCAGCAACAGCAGCGTCACCGGTTGCGGCAGGTCCACCGGCAGCCCTGGCATGGCCAGGTCATCCAATCGCCTGAGAATCGCCGCATCGCGACGTGGGTCGCCGCTGCTTTCCAGCACGTCGGCACGGCCCACCCGATGGCTGGCAGGGTCCACCCATAGTTGCAGTGCGACCCGATAACTGCCCGGCCGCGTCGCGCGCGCGCCGCACAGCGCTGCCTCCAGCGATTGCTGGATGACCCAAGCGGCACGGTGCTGGGGCGCAGCAGAAGCTGTTGCAGAGCGCGTGCCGGCATTCGCCGGGGCGGTGTCACCGGGTGGGGGGATCTCACCGGCTACCAGCGTGAACCCGCCGCCGTCGACAAAGCGTGGCGCCAAGCCCGTACCCCGCAGCAGCATCTGCAACGCCGGCAATGGCGCATGGCGTCCACTGACCGCCGTCGAGCGCAGACCGCCCAACATGCGGGCATCAATCAGTACCGCCACCCCTGTGGTCTCCCCATACAACTGCAACGCCTGTGGCAACGGTTGGGCTGGAATGTCGAACAGGTGGGTTGTCCCGTCGGGCGCAGCGCCCGCGCCGGCCCAGGCCAGCAGTGTCGGCGCCAGCATCCATGCGATGCACAACAGCCAGGCAACGCTGCGGATGCAGCGATTACGCCTTTCCGCCCGCATTGCCGGCCCCCCGTCCTGCGCTCCGGTGTCATCAAACTGCATGCAAGACACGCCAGCATCACAACGCCAAGCCGGTCACGTTAGGTCGGCTTCATTGCAGGATGGTGACACCCATGCATCCCTTCCGCTGGCTTGTTACAGGCATCTTTCTGCTGCTGCCGCCACACGCGTGGGGCGGACAGGCAAAGGCTGCGCCCGCGCTCACGCCCGCCGATGCTGCCTGCATCGAGCTGGAGGTCAATGGCGAACGCATTCCCGACTACGTCTGCATGAGCGAACGGTTGACGCCGCCGTCGCGCAAACCCGTGCCTGAGATACCGGCGTCCGAACAGCGGGTGCGGCAGGCTCCTACTGCGCTCGGCCTGGCCCATCGGGCTGCCACCCAGCAGAGGATGGGGAACAGCTTTGGAATTTCCACGCGGCCTCAGCGGCCGATGGCACCGCCTCCAGCACCGCCGACAACGCGGCCGTGAGGCGGGGAATGCGGTATCGCTGCCGGACGGAATGCTGACATCACGCGCCAGGCGCCAGCGCGGCTATGGACAGTGGCAGACCGCCGCTCGACTCTTCAGGACACTACAGCGCCGCCGAGCATCGATCGTACACGTTGGCGGGCTTCTCCCGCAGGCTCACGGCAACCACCCGGTGTTTTTGCTCGCCGCAGCCCCCCATGACCCCATACATGATGAGAAGTCCCTTGTCGTTGACGTAGCCGATGAACGTGCCATTGCCTTCATCCGAAGTGGCCCTGACGAGATAGATGCTCTCCTCGGGTGCTGGCTTCAGACCACTCAACGGCAGTGAACCGATCTTCCCTTCAACCTCTGAAGCCGATACCGCGACCAGTGCATTCTTCAACATCCACTCCGCAATGGCGGCTTCACTATCCGGATCAAGCGTGGAAATGCCGCCAGGCGGCAGAGTCGTTGAATTGCCAGGGAAGATCGCATCGGATGAAACATCTACCCAGTCCGATCTCCATTCAGTATGTTGAAACTGGCTGATACTGCAGCCTCCAAGCATTGGCAAGAGCAGCAACGTTGCGCGCAAGATGCCAGCCATCGGCATGGTGACGCGGTTCCTTGCTGGGGTAACCCGGATCTTCCCGCGCTTGCCGCGCCACAGACCGATCAGATATCCGCTGGTGGGTAGGCCCACCCCATCGGGATTACTGGCTGATGCCCGGGCACCGGACGCTTCACTCATACTGTTCCACTCCCGGCTTTCTCCAACCGCCCAGAGCCAGCGTTCGCCTCATGCTCGGACGTTCCCACTGATTTGATGGAGCACGAGCTGCCACGGCTGTGACATGAGGCATGCAATTTCGGCACCGATCGTCGCTTCGATGAGGACAATGCACCCCGTCCCATCGAGTTCATGCGGGTACGCAGGGTCCACTCCAAGCAGGGCGCACGCACGATCAAACTCGAATGATGCTTCGCGCTCAGTGAAGACACTCATGTCGAGAATGATGTTCTGCATCGAGAAGCCATCGATACTGAGGCGGACAATGTTATCGAAGATGACCTCATGCACATACCTTCCGCATTCCGTGGACAGAGAGAGGGAAAGACGGCGGCGATCTTCAATACGGAGTCCATCGACGTGCAGATCATGCAGACAGCTCATGCTCCGTCCATCTGGATTTTCAATGTTCAACAGGCGGGCCTATGTGCGACCGGAAAATTCTATCGACTCTTCACAATCCATTTAGGCCTCGCTTCAGAAACAATCGCAACCATCTTCTCGATGAAGTCCACCGGCTGCTCGTCCAACGTTCCTCCAACATTGAGCCGCCACCATAACTCGCGCAGGAATGGCCGCCGGTACCTCGACTCGAAACTCCAACCATCTTCGAGGACGACCTTGAACACTCCATAGAAGAGACCACGTGACCAAGAGATCCTCGGAACTGAAAAACCATCTCCCAGCAACTTCCCATCAATCATTAGAATGAGATTTCTACAATAGTCTGGCGTGCCATGCGCATCATTGAATTCGCATGACAAATAGGCCATTGGAACAAATCCATTATTAAACCGCCCCTGACCAACTACGCCTCGCACACGGTCCATGTTGGCATCCGCGCTAACTCGGGAGACAAGCAGGGTGCCATCCGGGGTGATTTTTGCAATTCTCACCCTGCCAACATGCCAATAGTCTAGAAGGCATATGCTTCCACCAGATGCCATCGTCAAACAATTAGTTGCAGCCACAGTCCCTCCCTGCCGCATTTGCAGCGCTGTTTGCCGCTTTAGCCGCTCCACCGCCGACCAATCCAGCAGTCCAAGGAAGACTCGTATTCCCGGATCGAGCAATGGCACGTGCGGCATCGCCACCATTCTTCACCAATATTTCCTGGGCTCCCGGATAACCAAACCTGCCACTGACCGCTGGCAGCAGCGTGTCCATTGGCCGGCCCCGGTAGTACGATTTCAAAGCATTCCTCGCTGCCACTGTCTGTTCCAAAGACAGCCCGGCTTTAGGGAGCTGTCCAACTTTGTATACATAACTGACCCTTCCCACAGGCACCGCCAATCCGGCAGCTATCCCTGTCCACTCTGCAGCCTGATAGCTGGTCGAGCATTTGTCCACGCTACCGATATTGGCCCAGTCTCTGAAGGCAGAAGTCAGGCCTCCACTTATACCGTCTCCCAGCCCGGCAGCGCCGTCAACCAGCCAATCCGGCAGATTGGGTAGGTCAGCTGCATTGAACAATCCCAATGGATCATTGGCACCCAGCGGATTGGAGCTCACGTAGGTAAACGTACTGATCCCACCATCAAGACCAATCGGATCACTCTGCGAGTAACGCCCCAACGCTGGCTCGTATTCCCGCTGGTAGTTGTAGAACAACCCACTCGCATCGGTCGCCTGCTGGCCCGGGAAGCGCAGCGCCAGATCAAACGCCACACCGTCCCCGTCCGGGTCATTGGCCGGTGCCTGCTCGCCAAACACCTCACTCTTGTTGCTCCACTCCCAGATCGCGACATCGCGCACGGGGTCGATCACCACACGCGGTGTACCCAGATGATCGGGCTGGATGTACGCCAGCTCCGGCACGCCCGTGGCTGTTGCCTGGATCAGCGCCACCGGGTAGTTGTCCAGCCAGATCGCCTGTTGCTGCGCCTGCCCGGTGGCCGAATAGTTGCCAACCCACCGCCCGTCTTCGTCATAGACCGTGACCTGCGCATTGCCACTGGCCGGCGCGCGCAGCACGCGCTCACCGCGATGGTTGTAGCCGTAACTCTCCACTACAGCAGCGCCCTGCTTCACCGCACTCATGCGGTTGGCATCGTTGTAGGCAAACGTCTTGCTGCCAATGCTGGTGGTGTTACCCGCGGCATCCTGGTTGCGCGCAGCTCCATCCACGGCAATCAGGCGATGGCTGTCAGCCGGATAGGTATAGCTTGCGGTCCCGACCGAGGTGGTCAGTGAGGTACGGTTGCCGGTGGCGTCGTAGCCATAGGTTTCAATCGGTGTGCCCGTCGCGCCATCCTGAGTCTGGGTCAGGCGGCCGAGTGTGTCGTAGGCGTATTTGGCCAGCACCTCGGAACCTGCACCGCTCTTCAGCTCGGTGATCGAACCGACGGGATCGTAGCCATAGCCCAGTGACAGACCGCCTGCCGCGGGGTCATGCACCGCCTGCGGGCGGTAGTCCAGATCCAGCGGGCGCTGCAGTTGGCGCCCATTGCCGTAGGTCCAGCCGGTCGCCGGCCCGAAGGCTGCATAGGTCACGTTGTTGACCACCACCTGCCGGGCCTGTCCCTGGCGAGTCAGCCCAATCTGGCTGATACGACCCAGGGCGTCGCGTGCGTAGTCCGCCACACTTCCGTCCGGGTAGGTCAATGCGGTCAGGCGACCAGATTTACTGTACGCATAGCGCAGTGTGCTGGCCACGCCATTGATCGTCTGCACCTTGCGGGTGACCTGGCCGAAGCGGTCATGGCAGTACACGGTGCTGCCATTGGCGTGCAGCACCTGACCCAGGCGACCCTTGGCGAAACGCTCGTCACTGGCACATACCGCTGGCGCGGTGTCGTAGTGATAGCCCACGTCCAGGTTGGGATCAGGATAGGCGATACCGACAAGCCGATTGAGCGCGTCGTAGCTGTAGGTGGCAGTCACGCCGCGCGCATCGGTGCGGGTCTTGCGATTGCCAGCAGCATCAACAGTGAAAGTAGCACTCCCACTGTCCGGACTGACCTGCCCGGTCAGATCACCAAAACCATTGTAGGCATACGTGGTATGCAGCCCCTTGGGATCGGTCACCTGGGTGACCTGATCCAACGCGTTGTAGCTGGAGCGGATTTCCGCAGCAACACCGCCCACATCCTGCAGGGTCTGCGCCAGCCGGTTCAGTGGATCGTACTGCTGGTTCGTCACCCGCTGCAGGGCATCGGTGACCGACTGCGGATTGCCATTGGCGTCGTACGCAAAGCCGGTGGCGTTGTTGCCGGCATCCTTCAGCGTGGTCAGCTGCCCGAGTGTGTTGTAGACACGGGCCAGCGTGCGGCGCAGCGTACCCCCTGCATCGACCGTGTTTTCCTGCAGACGGTTGCCGGCGTTGTCCAGGGTGTAGTGAATGGTGTTGCCGGCACTGTCGGCAATGTCCGTGAGCCGCTGGGCGGCGTCGTAGACATAGGTGACGCTGCTGCCGTCGGGCTCGGTGACCTGCTGCACGTGGCCGGTGGGCCAATAGCTCAGCTGGGTGCTTCGGTCTTCGGCAGTAGTGGCGCCACGCACGGTGATCGACGTCGGCCAGCCGCGGACGTGGTAGGTGTAATCGGTGACTACGCCGTTGGCGTCCTTCACCGACAGCTGGCGGCCGAACGCGTCGTAAGCCAAAACCTCGACCGTCTGACCGAGTCCATTGGTGACGCTGCGCAGGTCGCCCTTGCGGTAGGCGCAGGCCGCAGTGGCCGCACACCCGGCGTCGTCTGCGGTGTAGTACGCAAAGGTGCTGACATCGGTCACGTCGGTGCGCGAACCATCCACACTGCGCAACAGACCGACCAGCGGGCACCCCGGCCCCTCCGCCTCGCAATACGTTTGCGTGGTGACGCGGGTGTCCCCGGTCAGCGTGTCGCGCACGGTGATGGCGGTTGGTTGCAGGCGGGCATTGCGAGCGATGCGGATCTCACGGTTGCCGACGGTCTGCTGCACCAGCCGATTGCTGTTGGCAGCCACCCACGTCTCGCTGACCCGTTGCTCGGGGGTGCCGACCGCATCGGTCGTAGTAGTGACATCAACCATACCCAACGCAGGATCATTGATCTCACTGTAGGCATGATCCGTCCGCACACCCCGCCGATCGACCGCGGTCCCCAGGCGCCGCGCAGGATCGGTGTCCAAAGACCGGTAACCGAAGGTCTGCACGCCTTGCGCATCGGCAAGCTCTGTCACCTTTCGAGGAGGATCGGACGTGCCTCCGGGAGTGAGGGCATACACCGTCTGCTTTCCCAGCGCGTCGGTGACAGTCGTCGTTCCGTCAGCAGCGTACTCCAGGCGCACACCGTCAACCCCGGCACTCGCGGCGGGCGTGACAGCGGAGGGGGCAGCATGCGCAACGACCAACGCCCCACAAAGGCTGTAGACGGCAAGCACTCCCGTCGCACAACGGACAACATGATCAATTCTTCCCAACATCCCTGTTCTCTCCATGAAATGCCGGCCCACCCTCAGGCCAGGGCCCCGTTTGCCGAGGCACTCATTGACTGGCCGGCTGAACACACCAGATCAGTTGCAGCCGGCATCATGCCGGCTGCAGGTCACCCTGCCCTTCTCGTCATAGCCGAACCAGCTGAAGCGACGACCGTCCTCTGCCGTCACGCCGGTCAGGTGCCATGGAAAGCGCGAATCCTCATAGTGATACAGCCGCGACCGCCCATCCGCATAGGCAACGCTGGCGAGCTGGCCATTCTCGCCGTAGCTGTAGCTTGCGTATGGCGCACCGTTGATGGTCAGCGCGGCGATCTTCTCGTCGACTGCGTCGGCATAGGAGAATTCCACCTTACGGCCCGTCGAATGGCGGATCTCCTTCAACCGGCCGGCCCCGTCATGGCTGTAGATCAGCGTCGTGCCATCTTCGTATTCGCGTTGCTGGATGAGCCCGGTGCGCGAGAAGCGAAGCACTTCGCTACGTCTTTTGACGATCCAGCCGACGTTGTAGACGTACTCGGCACGGTCCCCACTGCCGTCGATAGCAAGATAAGAGCCGGACTTCTGCTCGAACGCGACATGGCTGCCGTCTTCATCGATGAGTCCCGCCACGCTGGGAGCACCCGCTGAAGGCAGGATGGCCATGCGTACATTATGGGTATGCGTCCAGTTGGGGCCAAAGCCGCCCCCGGCCGTCCTGGACTTTGAATGGTAGTGGCGTTCCATTCGTATCCACGGCAGAGCAAGCTCCGGCTCGCGTTGCACCTTCTCGCCGGTGGTTGGATCGCAGGGATTGCCTACACCATGGCAGAGCTCTGGCGTCTGCTTGGTGTAGTACGACGCGATAGCACGGAAGTTGTACTCCGTAGTGTCAGGCAACACACAGCCGGCGAGCTCGTCCCGCCACTTCATATTGGGAGAATTGGGACATTTCACGTCGCGACTTCGAGTGACGAATGACCTGTTTGTCAGGCACCCCCCGCGCTGAGTGCGCCAGGAAATGGTAACGCCCTTCGTCCACTCCTCACGAGTGCTGTTCGCCGGATCTTTGCCCACGCCCTCTTTGTAGACCCACTCCGGCGCTGGCACGGTTACCGGGCAGAGAGCCGCATTTCCAGAACGCATCACGCTCAAAATGGCCTCTTCACTGGGATAGCCCACGCCAGCGTACGAGTACTTCCAATCCCCTTTTTTGATCGGAGTGGGTTTTATCCCATAGACCGTGACGAGGTTCTCGCGCGTCATGGAATGCGCACGCACTCCCCAATTGACGGGCTCGACAATATTCCCGAAAGCCGACACCGCCGCTTCAACGGCCAGCTGCGCCTCGCGCTCGCTGGCATATTCCAGTGGCTGCACACCCCCGATCCTGTACCAGCGCAGCGTGGTTTCCTGTGCCCCCGCGCTTGCCGGGACAAATGCAAGTACAGCACTGACGCAGCCCATGATCGCGGCCGCAGCCCATCCATGATCCTTCATTGATCTTCTCATCCTTGATCGCACCAAAGCGCAGGCTACGCAATCGCCTTCCCGGGATTGCACTTGAGACACAGAGAAAATCAGATGGCTGACCACAGGTCAACCGCACGGCCAGACTTTCATCGCAGATTCACCAGAATCAGAATTTTCCTACAAGCCACCAGCGCCCAGTACACGCCAAGCAGCAGCCACCGGCATCGACTTTTCTGGCCAAGGCAATGCGCGAAAAGATGGGTCTGCGCCTGGAAAACAGCAACGCCGGGCATTGCCCGGCGTTGCATTCAAAACAGTCGAGCGTGGCTCGACTCTACACAGAGCGGATCAGTACTTGCCGTCAAACGCAAAAATCGGCTTGCGCTTCTGCCACAATCCCGCAGTGAAATCCGGGAACTCCAGCGTCTGGAAACTGTTGGCGATCGACTGCTCGCTCAACGGGGTAATCGCGCTCCATGTCACCGCATCGTAGATGTCGATCGGCATCGGTGCCTTGGCCTTCAGCGCTTCCACGAACGCATGGATCACGAACCAGTCCATGCCACCGTGACCTGCACTCGCAGCAGTGTCTGCATTCTGCTTCCACAGCGGATGCTCGTACTGGTCCTGGTACGTCTTGAACTCTTCCCACTGGTGCGGCGGGCTGCGGCCTTCGATGTGGATCGAATGGTTCACGTCCATCCACAGGCCCTTGGTGCCCTGCACGCGGAAGCCCATCGAATACGGGCGCGGCAGCGAAGTATCGTGCTGCAGCAGGATAGTCTCGCCGTTCTCGCAGGCCAGCGTGGTGGTGACGATGTCGCCGAGCTTGAACTTGACCTTGGTGCTCGGGTGGGTGGTGCCGCCACTCTTGGCCACGGTGTATTCGTGCAGGCCGCGCGCCTTGGTGGCGAACGCGTTGATGTGGGTGAAGCGGTTGCCGCGGTTGATGCCGGTATACATCGCGCATGGGCCGATGCCGTGGCTGGGGTACAGCTCGCCATTGCGCTCCACCGAATGCTCGGTGCGCCAGCGTGCTTCGCTCCAGCCCTTCGTGCCGAACTCCACGCCGCTGTCGTAGGGCTGGTTCGGGTCGCCGGAATTGAACTTCACCCCGCGCAGGTCGTGCTGGTAGCCAGCCTGCAGGTGTACCAGCTCGCCGAACAGGCCCTGCCGCACCATCTGCAGCGCGGCCATCACGTCGCGGCGGTAGCAGACGTTTTCCAGCAGCATGTACGGGGTGCCGGTGGACAGCTGTGTCTTCAGCACGTCCCAGTGATCCTGCAGGGTGATGCCGGCCACCACTTCACAGCCTACGGCCACGCCGGCCTGCATCGCGGCAATCGCCATCGGTGCGTGGTATTCCCACGGCGTGGCGATGATCACGCCGTCGATGCCCTTCTGTTCCAGCAGGCGCTTCCAGGCATTGCTGTCACGGTCCTGACCGTAGGTCTTTGGCGCAGGCTTGCCCGCCTTGCTGACCATCTCCACCGCGCGCCCGAGCATGATCGGCTCGATATCGCACAGGGCAACGACTTCCACGTCGTCGCGACGCACCAGTTCCTTCAGCAGCACCAGGCCACGCATGCCGGTGCCGATCACGGCCAGGCGTACCTTGCGGCCACGTGCCCATGCCGGGGTCTGCGGCAGCAGGCTGCTGGCGGCGACAGCGGCACTGGCCGCAATGAATTCCCTACGCTTCATGGCAAACACTCTCCTCTTGAAGGCGCGCCAGCCTTGGCCAGCGCGCCTGGTCACGCAAACGGAATTACTTGAACCGGTAGCCGATGGTCACACTGTAACCACGGCCGAAGATGGTGGCGTAGTCACTGGAGTCACCCAGGAAGCTGTTCGGATCGTAGAACGGCAGGCGGTTGAACAGGTTCTTGACGGTGAAGCTCAGGTTCCATGCATCGTCCGGGCGCCAGGTGACGCTCATGTTGGCGGTCCACCACGACGGTGCACCATCGCACTTGCTCTTCTGCAGTGCCAGGTAGCCGCCGGTGCAGGTCTCCTTGTTGTTGCTCACTTCGTCGACCTGGTCGGTGGCCCACTTGGTGCCGCCCACGTAGTTGACGAACATGCTGGTGGTGACCTGCTTGTAGGTCCAGTCAGCATTCAGCGTCGCACGCAGGCGCGGGTTGTTGTAGTAGCCCACCACGTCGCCGTAGAACCAGCCGTTCTGTTCATCCATGTAGAAGCGGTTGCGGTTGGCGATGGTCGCGGCCAGGCCGATGTTCAGCCCACCCCATTCACCCAGCGAGAAGCGGCTGCGCGCATCGATGTCGAAGCCATCGATCAGTGTCTTGCCGCGGTTCTTGTACTGGCCCACCACGCTGGCCACATTGCCCGCCGAGTAGCCCGGCAGCGTTCCCGGGCAGCTGACGCCGCTGGCCGGGTCGGCGCACATCGCCGACAGTACGGCCAGATTGGCGCGATCGCTGTCGGTGATCGGCGAACGCGACGACGAGATGATGTCTTCGGCGCGGCGGTAATCCGGGGCGACGATCTCGTTGTCGCGGTAGATGAACCAGTAGTCGGCCGACACCGACAGCCAGGTGGCCGGCTCATAGACGAAGCCCAGCGTGGCGATCTTCGCCTTCTCCGGCTTCAGGTTCTGGTTCGGCTGGGTCATGCGCGCCACGGTGCGGCTGCAGTCCACGTTGAGCAGGCTCTTGCCCAGGTCGACGTCACCGCCGCGCTGCGACTTCAGCAGCAGGTTGGCGATGGCGTTGGTCTCGGCACAGCGCAGTTCATCGCGGAAGCCGCCCAGCTGCGCGTACACGCCGCCGTTGCCGGACTCGGCCAGGCTGGGGGCGCGGAAGCCGGTGGAATAGGTACCACGCAGCATCAGCTGATCGAAGGCCTGGTACTTGAAGCCGATCTTCGGCGCGACGTTGGCGCTGAAGTTCGGGTACTTGTCCACGCGCACGGCGGCATCCAGCTCCAGCTTCTCGGTGATCGGCGCCACCGTTTCCGCGAACAGTGCATAGGTGTTGCGCGCGCCATCGAACCACGAGCCACCCTGCTGGGTGATCAGGCCGGCGGCGGCATCGGCGTTGCCGGGCGTATAGAAGGTTTCGCGGCTGGCGTTGAAGCCGAATGCGGCGCGCATGTCACCGGCCGGCAGCTTGAACAGCGGGCCTTCGATCTTGCCGTCCAGGGTATGCAGGCGCGTCCACGACTGGATGTCGAAGGTCGGGAACGCTTCGCGGATCAGTGCGCCGTTGGCCTCGCTGATCTCACCGAACTTGTACGCCGGATGATCGGAGATGATCACCCGGCCCGTGCCCGGGTCGATGCTGTACGGGCCGAAGGCCTTCTCGAAGCCCTTCACGTTGACGTTGATCGTCTGGTAGGTGGTCGAGTGCGTGCCGGCGGTGGCGAACGCGGTCTCCCAGTTCCAGTCACCGACGTTGCCACGCGCGCCGGTCAGCACGCGGTAGCTCTTGTCGGTGTTGCGCTGGCCGAAGTAGTTGGCACCGGCATCCTGCAGCAGGTACTGCAGGCCCACCACGCCACCCATCATGGCCTTCAGCTCGGGGCTGGCGTGGTTGTACTCGTTGTTCGGGCCCAGGAACGGATACAGGAACTGGTTGACGTTGTTGCCGGTATCACGCGAGAACCAGCTGGTCGGGTTGCCGGTGGTGGTGCCGTAGCTGCGCGGCGTACCGCCGTTGGCACGCAGGTCGATATCGGTATAGGTGGCCTCGGCGAAGATCTCGGTGCTGTCGCCCACCAGGAAGGTGCCGTTGAGGTAGGCGGTGTTGCGCTCGGACTTGGCGCCCGCGTCGATCTCGTTGTTCATCCAGGTTTCCCAGACGCAACGCGGGCCGGCGGCTTCACCCTGCAGTACGTTCTGGCAGCCCGGCGCGGCTTCCTGCACGCGGCGGCCGGTGACCGGATCGAAGGCGAAGTAGCTGCCCGGGTTGAACTGGCCCGGCTTGCTGCCCACGCCCAAGCGCAGGTTGTTCAGGTAGTTGGGGTTGTTGACGTAGTACTGGTCCGGGCGCTTGTCATAGAAGTCGGCCAGCGGAATCGCGTCGCGGCGGTACATGTTCACCGCGCCGTAGATGTTGAAGCGGTTCTCGGTGAGGTCACCGAAGCCGGCGGTGATGCTGGCCTGGCGCTCGCCGTAGGAATCGATGCGCGAGGAGGTATCGTTGGTGAAGCTGATCTCCGCGCCCTGGAAGTTGCGCTTGGTGATCACGTTGATCACGCCGGCCACTGCGTCGGTGCCGTACACGGCCGAGGCGCCGTCGGTCAGCACTTCCATGCGTTCGATGGCGGCGGCGGGAATCGCATCGATGTTGACGAACTGGGTCTGGAAGCCTGCTGGCGCGCCGTAGTACGACAGGCGACGGCCATTCAACAGCACCAGCGTGCCCTGTGCGCCGAGGCCACGCAGGTTGGCCTGCGATGCGCCGTCCGAGCCGGTGAACAGCGAGCGCGCATCCTGCTGCGCTGGCCGTGCGGCCGGCAGGTTGTCGAGCACCTGCAGCAGCGTGCGCGCACCCATGTTCTGGATGTCCTGCTTGCTGATCACCTGCACCGGCGAGGCGGTTTCAACGTCGGTGCGGCGGATGTTGGAGCCGGTGACCTCGATGCGGGCCAGGTCGGTGGCCTTGTCCTTGCTCTCCTGGGCGAAGGCAGGAACGGCGACCGACAGCAGCACGCCGGCGATGGCCAGCGACAGCGGTGCGATCGAGCGACAGGGGGGGCGGTGGTGGCGGGCGGGCAACATCGGGGTTCTCTCCTGGCAGGGGTGCGGCGCGAATGGTGGATCGGCGGGCAAAACGCTCCCGGGCCACGGCCCCCACAGTCGTGGTGAAGCCGTAGTCGGAATGGGCGGGGGAGGAGCGGTGTTACGTGGCGGTCATGGGGCGACGATGCTGGCGGAGTCGCCCTCCTGGCCGATCAGTACGGCGTTGGCCCAGTTGGCGCAGACCTGGGCGGGTTGGCTGCCCTGCGCACCCAGCGTGCGCAGGCTCAGGGTGGAAAGGCCACGGATATCCAGCTCCGGCTTGACCACGCCGGGCGCCTTCACCAGGCCGCTGTCATACAGCAGATGGTTGTCACCCCAGACCTGGAACTGCAGGCCACCGGCCGTGCGGCAGGCGTCGTCGATACCGAGGTCGGCACGCAGCAGGCGCCAACCACCCTGCAGGCGCAGGTCGATGCGGCTGTTGGCGGCTACGCCGAGGCCACGGCGGAACTGCAGGCCGTTCATGCGCATGCCGGCGTCGCCAGTGAACGCCTTGTCGGCGCGCACCTGGCTGGCCAGCGCGGCCGGCACCGGCAGCTCGGAGAGATAGCGCTGCCGGGCCGGTCGCTCCGGTTCCTGGTGTTCGAGGATGTGGAAGGTGGACAGGGCAATCGGGCCGACGTCGCGCGGTTGCAGCGCATCGAAGGCACGCGCACTGCCCCGCGCAGCAGTCACCATCGGATCGGTACTGCTGGCGCCATCACCTTCGGGGTTCTGCACGCTCAGCACGCGGAAGCGCAGCAGGCGACCGGCGTGCGCCGGGAAGTCGATGCGCTGCACGCCTTCCTTCAGCTGCAGGTGGCCGCGGGCGATCGGTTCGCCCCACACGCCATTGCTGTCACCCAGGTACACCTCGTAGTCGCGCACCTGGCCGTGCTTCCAGTTCTTGTCGTTGCGCGGTGCGATGTCGATGCCGTCGATCATCCTGCGTTCGCCGAAGCCGATCACCCACTCATGGGCACCGGTGCGCACGGCCTGGTTGCGCACGCTGCGGAACCACGTGGCCGGATCATCGTCGAAGGCATTTTCCAGCGCATGGCCGGGTTCTTCGGCCGGTCGGTTGACCACCAGCAGGCTGTCGGCCGGCAGTTCGCGGCCCAGCACCGGTGCGGCCGGGTAGGCATCGTCAGTGGCCGCTGCGGCGACGGCGAAGTCCAGCTGCAGCTGCAGCGGCTGGCGGATGTCCTGCGCTGCGGTGCGTACGTGCAGGGTGCCGCGACGCTCCTTGGCGTCGAAGTACCAGCCCTCGTTGGCGCTGTTGAACGCGGTCGCATCGGCCAGCGCAGGCAGGGTACGGCCGGCGGACTGCACTGCACGCGGCGCCTGCCGGCTGAGCACGCGCAGGCCATAGCGGCGCTGCGCCAGCTGGCCGTTGTACTGGCCCTGCACCGCATCGATCTGCACCTGCACCGGGCCACTGCCCTGCGCCGGCGCCTGCACGGTGATCTTCTGCGTGCTCGACTCGCCCTGCTGATAGCGGCGCGTGTTGCCATCGTCTTCGTACAGCGTGTACTGCGAATCGCCCTGCGGGTACAGGTCGAAGGTCACCTCATCAAGTGGTTTCTCGCCGTCGAACAGCATCGACGGGTACATCGGCAGGATCGCACCGGCACGCACGAACACCGGCAGCGTGGCCAGGTCCACCTGACGGTCCAGCTGGCGGCCATCGGCGGTGGCCTGCACGCGGCGGCCATCCCAGTAGTCGATCCACCCACCGGCGGGCAGGTGGATGTCGCGGCGCCAGCCACGGCTGGCGGCCTGGCTGCGGTACACCGGCGCGACCAGCAGGTCGCGGCCGAGCAGGAACTGGTACTTGTAGGTTTCATCCTGCGCGTGCGGATCGCGCGGGTTGTCCCACATCAGGCCACGTACCGGCGGTGCACCGGTCTGCGCGGCCTCGTGCACCAGCCCGTACATGTACGGGGTCAGGCGCATCTTCAACTTCAGGTAATCGCGGTTGATGCTGCGGTAGGGCTCGTCGTACCACCACGGGTGCTTGCGTGCGTTGGACGACCAGCCGCTCATGCCCATCAGCACGGGCGTGAACGCCTTCCACTGCAGGTCGCGGGTGAAGGTCTCGGCGCTGCCGCCGAAGATCGCGTCCACATCGCCACTGGCATAGGCCATGCCGGACAGGCCTGAACCCACCAGGGTCGGCACATGCCAGCGGATGTAATCCCAGCTGCTGCTCTGGTCGCCGGTCCAGGCCACGGCATAGCGCTGGATGCCGGCCCAGCCCATCACCGTCCACAGGAACGGGCGCGAATCGGAATTGTCGAGGATGCCGTTGAATGCCTGGCGGTTGGCATCCATCGCGAACTGGTAACCCTTGCCGGTCCAGGCCACGTCCAGCTTCTGCACGCGGCTGCCGGCCTTGCCCACTTCCCAGGCGATCTTGTCGACGCCGTTCTCGGTCCACAGGCCGGTGCGGAAGCCATACCCGGCCAGGCCCTTCACGGTTTCCGGCAACTGCTTGTAGCCGCAGCCGTAGCCATCGTTGGGCAGGATCCAGCCGCCGGGCATGTCGTTGGCGCGGTACTGCTTGGCCACGCTGTCGATCACATCGGGGGTGGTGCCGGTCGGGCCGTCGCTCCAACCTTCGGGCACGGTACCGGGCTTCCTGCTGTTGTCGCCGTCGTTGTAGCAATCGGCATCGCCGTAGGACAGCGCCCAGCGCGCCACCATGTTCGGGCGACCGGTCAACTGGGTGTAGCGCTCGATCAGCTTCGGCAGATCGGCGCCAACGAAGTAGTACGCATCGAAGCGGTCTTCGCGATGCAGCAGGGTGGCCTGGTCGCTCTGTCGCAGGTCGTAGCTGCCATCGCTCCATGTGTTGCGCAGCATGCCCCAGCCACGGCTGCTCAGCAGCATCGGTGCCGGGCTCGGGCGATCGCCCTCTTCCCAGCCGCCGGAGTACGAGACTTCCAGCTCGCGGCCCTTGAACTGGTAGCGGCCGTTCTGCTGGCCACCACCGTAATAGCCTTCATCGGCCTGCGAAGACAACACCTGCACGCTCTGCGCGGCATCCAGGTCCAACGGCTGCAGTTCCTGCCACAGCGCGGTGGGCTGGCCGTTGTCCAGGCGCTCCAGGCGCAGGCGCAGCGGCTGCCGCTGCACATGCAGCACCAGTGCGGCGGTACGCACGCGGATCTCCTGCGCGTCTTCTTCCAGCTGCGCCTGCACGTTGGCCTTGGGCTGCGGCAGCACGATCGGCGCGGCCTTGTCGCCGGCCCCGGTCAGCTTGCCGTTGCGGCCGGCCTGCACGCGGATGATGTCGGTGGCCGGCAGTTCGATGCGGATGCGCGTGCCGTTGTCGGTCTGCAGGTCCCAGCCACTTACACCGTCGGTGCTGGCACTGGCGCTGACCGAGCGCAGGTTGCCGACCGGTGCGGCCTGGGCCGACAGGGACGCCGACAGCAATGCCGGCAACAGGGCCAGCAGCAGTGGCGAACGACGAACGCAGATTTCCACACGGACTCCCAACCCGTTCACCGGGCGTTTCGAAAGCGGTTGGGCCGACTCTAGGGCAGCGATTCGAAAGATGTCAACAAATTGAAAGGAAAAAGGAAGATATATTTATATGAAACGAAAGTTGTTGCGCCGCAATACTTTGTGTAAGCGCTTGCAGCCCCCTGTTAAGCATTGTGCGATACGGCATCCGGCGGCTTCTTTCGTTTCCAGCGGCCTGCCGCGCTGGGAAAGTCGGGACGGCAATATCTTTCCTTTTACTTTCGGTATTTGACATTTCGAAAGAAAACGCAGATGGTGCGCTGGCCCAACTGGAACCTCCGAATGGACGTCACCCTGCTTTCCGATGTGTCCGCCTGGCAGCGCCGCGGCGGAGCCGATACCGCTACCGAAATCGCCCAGCAGCCGGCGCTGTGGGAAGCCCTTGCACAGGATCTGTCGCGTGCCCGCGACCGCCTGCAGGCCTTCCTCGGCGACAGCCTCAATGACCCGAACCAGCGCGTGCTGTTCACCGGCGCCGGCAGTTCCGGCTTCATCGCCGAAATGGTGGCCGATGCCATCAACGCGCAGTGGCCAGCCGATGTGCGCGTGGTGCATACCACCAGCCTGCTCACCCACCCGGCGCTGTACCTGCAGCGCGACCGTCCGACCCTGCTGGTGTCGTTCGGCCGCAGCGGCTCCAGCCCCGAAAGCGTTGCCGCCGTCGATCGCGTGCGCAGCGACGTGGATGATGCGCGCTTCCTCGACATCACCTGCAATGCCGATGGCGAACTGGCACGTCGCGGCGCCGGCCGTGCCGACACCTGCACCCTGTTGATGCCCTCGGCCAGCTGCGACCGCGCCTTCGCCATGACCAGCAGCCTGACCTGCATGCTGCTGGCCGCACTGACCGTGTTCGACCGTTCGCCGTGGGATGCACGCATCGCGCGCCTGAAGCAGATTGCCGGTCTCGCCCGCGAAGGCCAGGCGCAGTGGGACGCACCGGTGGCCGCGCTGGCGCAGCGCCCGTTCAACCGGGTGATCTACCTTGGCAGCGGCCCGCTGGAAGCGCTCGCACGCGAAGCCGCATTGAAGGTGCTGGAGCTGACCGCCGGCCGCGTGCTGGCGCTGGCCAACACCCCGCTCGGCTTCCGCCACGGCCCGAAATCCACGCTGGACGGCAGCACCCTGGTGGTCGTGCTGCGCAGCGGGCAGCCGCTGGCGCGCCGCTATGAACAGGATCTGCTGGAAGAACTGCGCCGTGACGGCGTGGCGGGCGAGGTGCTGTCGATCGGCCCGCATTCGGATATCGGCGCGGACGATGACTACACCCTCACCGTGCCGGCACTGGATGACCCGTGGCTTGCGCCGGTGTGGCTGGGCTTTGCGCAACTGTACGCGCTGCAGCGTTCGGCCGCACTTGGCCTGACCCCGGACAATCCGTTCCCGGACGGCACCGTCAACCGCGTGGTCAAGGGTGTCACCATCCACCATGGCTGAGCTGATCGCCAACGCCTGCTACGGCATCGACATCGGTGGCACCAAGATAGAACTGGTGGTGTGCGATGCGGCGATGCAGGTCACCTGGCGGCGCCGGGTGGCCACTCCGCAGGGTGACTACGACGGCTTCCTGCAGGCGGTGGTGACACTGGTCGCTGAAGCCGATGCCGCGCTGGGTCGCAGCGATGCGGCCATCGGCATTGCCCTGCCCGGCGTGCGTGATCGTCGCAGCGGTCGCCAGCTCAGCGCGAATGTTCCTGCGCTGACCGGCCAATGCGTGGCGGCCGATCTGCAGGCACGCCTGCAGCGCCCGCTGCATTTCGGCAACGACCTGCAGTGTTTCGCGCTCTCTGAAGCGCATGGCGGCGCCGCCGATGGCTACCCCAGCATGTTCGGCGCCATCCTCGGCACCGGCGCCGGTGGCGGCTTCTGCCTGCAGGGGCGCCTGCTGTCCGGCTTCAACGGCCTGGCCGGCGAATGGGGACACTGGAGCGTGCCGGGCCACCTGCTGCAGCGCCATGGCCTGCCATTGATCGATTGCGCCTGCGGCCTGCAGGGCTGCGTGGAACGCTACGTGTCCGGTAGTGGCCTGGCGATGATCGAGCGCCACCTCGGTGGCAGCGCTGCCGATGCCAGCGTGGTGATCGCCCTGGCCGAAGCCGGCGATACACGTGCACGGCAGGCGCTGGACATCCATCGCGACCTGCTCGGCCACAGCCTCGCCGCACTGGTGCTGGCCCTGGACCCGCACGTGATCGTGCTCGGCGGTGGTCTTTCCCAGTACGCACCGCTGTACCAGCTGCTGCCTGCGGCCATCGCCGCGCATCTGTTCAACGGCGTGCAGGTGCCACCCATCGTGCCACCGCGCTTCGGTGATGCCGGTGGCGCACGCGGTGCCGCCCTGCTGGCCTGCCAACCCTCGTTTTCCTGATTGACCGGAGCTTGACCATGTCCCCGTTGCAGACCCTGCTTGCCTCCCACCGCGCCGGTGCCAACGTCGGCCTGTACAGCGTCTGCTGCAGCAACGAACAGGTGCTGCGTGCGGCCATGCACGTGGCGTTGGCGCACGATACCGTGCTGCTGATCGAAGCCACCTCCAACCAGGTCGACCAGTTCGGCGGCTACACCGGCATGACCCCGCCGCAGTACCGCGACTACGTCGGCGCGCTGGCCGATGAAGAAGGCTTCCCGCGCGAGCGGCTGATTCTCGGCGGCGACCACCTCGGCCCGAATGCCTGGCAGAAGCGCCCGGCTGCCGAAGCGATGACCCATGCACGCGTGCTGATCGAGGCCTACGTCGCCGCTGGTTTCCACAAGATCCACCTGGACTGCAGCATGTCCTGCGCCGATGACCCGGTGCCGCTGCCCGATGCCATCGTCGCTGCGCGTTCGGCCGAGCTGGCTGAAATCGCCGAGCGCACCGCCGCCGAACACGGCCTGCCGCCGCCGGTCTATGTGATCGGCACCGAAGTGCCGATTCCCGGTGGCGAAGCCTCGCTGGCCGGCGGCCTGCAGGTGACCACTCCGGCCGCAGCCGCACAGACCCTGGCCATCCACCAGCAGGCCTTCGATACCCCGCAGCTGCGTGATGCGTGGCAGCGTGTGCTGGCAATGGTGGTTCAGCCGGGCGTGGACTTCGACCACAGCAGCGTGCACGAGTACGACGCTGCCGCCGCCAGTGAACTGGCCGACTTCCTCGAACAGCAACCGCGCATCGTGTTTGAAGCGCATTCCACCGACTACCAGCGCGAAAGTGGCCTGCATGCCCTGGTGCGCGACCATTTCGCCATCCTCAAGGTCGGACCCGCGGCCACCTTCGCCTACCGCGAAGCGCTGTTCGCGCTGGCTGCCATCGAAGCCGAGCTGCTGCCGGCCGCGCAATGCTCGCGCCTACCGCAGGTGCTGGACGAGGTGATGGTGGCGCAGCCGAAGTCCTGGCAGTCCTACTACCAGGGCGATGAAGCGACCCTGCGCCTGCTGCGCAGCTATTCCTTCAGCGACCGCTGCCGCTACTACTGGGGTGAGCCGGCGCTGCTGCAGGCCGTGCAGACCCTGTTCGCCAACCTGGAACAGCACGCACCGCCGCTGGTGCTGCTCAGCCAGTATCTGCCGGAGCAGTACCGCGCCGTGCGCGAGGGCACCCTGGCCAATACGCCTACCGCCCTGGTGCAGCATCGCATCGGCTTGTGCCTGGGCGAATACGCCCGCGCCTGCAGCGCCAACCGGGCCGGATCCCGCAAGCAAAACGCAAGTCCGGCTGCCGCCGCACTTGCGAACGGCTAATCTCTACCTTTCCCTGCGAAACCGAGAATGGCCATGCGCAACACCCGCTCCCGCCGGCAACAGATCCTGCAGCTGCTGATCGAGCACGGCTCGGTGCAGGTGGCCGATCTGGTCGAGCGCTTCAGCGTGTCGGCGGTGACCATCCGTGCCGACCTGACCCACTTCGAAGCGCAGGGGCTGGCCACGCGTACCCACGGCGGTGCCACCCTGGTGCGAACGCCGCCGCAGGAACAGGACATCCATGAAAAGGATGCGCTGAACCTGCCGCTGAAGGACTCGATCGGCACCGCAGCCGCGCGCCTGGTGCAGGCCGGTGACAACATCATCATCGACTCCGGCTCGACCACGATGACGTTGGCCCGCCACCTGCGCGACCACCGCGATGTGACGGTGATGACCAATGGCCTGAACATTGCCTGGGAACTGGCCAACGCCGCCGGCATCACCGTGCTGCTGACCGGTGGCCTGCTGCGCCAGCAATCGCTGTCGCTGCAGGGCAGCCAGGCCGAAGCCAGCCTCAACTCCTACAGTTTCGACACGCTGTTCCTGGGCGTGGATGGCCTGGACCTGCAGTTCGGCCTGACCACCCACGACGAAGCCGAAGCCCGCCTCAACCACCGCATGGTCGAACGCGCGCGGCGCATCGTGGTGCTCACCGACGCCTCCAAGTTCGGCCGCGTCAGCCTGCACCGCATCGCCCGCCTCGATCAGATCCACGCCATCATCACCGACGCCGGCATCGACGAGGCAACCCGCGAAGGGCTGCAGCGGCTGGGCATCGAAGTGATCATCGCCGAGCCACCCGCATGACCGACACCCGCTCCCTGCACGGCCGCATCCTCACCCCGTTGGGCTGGCGTCGCGGCCAGGTCCAGTTCGATTCGCACGTGCGCCAGCTGCAGGTGGACGACCACAGCGGCGGCGATGACCCGCAGCTGCCGGTGATCCTGCCCGGTTTCATCGACCTGCACGTACATGGCGCGGCCGGCGTCGACCTGATGCAGGGCGGCGATGTGGCCCGCACCATCGCCCGCACCCATGCGCGCTTCGGCACCACCACGCTGCTGGCGACCACCATGACCGCCGGCCTGGACGAGATCGAGTACGCGCTGCAGGGCGTTGCGGCAACGATGGCCGCGCCCGATGCCGACGCGTCCTGCATCGCCGGCGTGCACCTGGAAGGCCCCTTCATCAGCCCGCAGCGGCTGGGCGCACAGCCCAACCGCACGATCGAGGCGACCATGGCGCTGGTGCAGCAGCTGCACGCACTGGCACCGATCCGGGTGATGACGCTGGCGCCCGAGATCGGCGAGCACACTGCACTGATTCCCGCACTGTCCGCACTCGGTATCCGCGTGCAGCTTGGCCATAGCGCCGGCACCTATGAGGAAGGTGTGGCCGCATTGCAGGCGGGTGCTTCCGGCTTCACCCACCTATTCAACGGCATGACCGGCGTCGACCACTACCGGCCTGGCATCGCCGCGGCTGCCTTGGCGCACGCACAGTACGCCGAGATCATTCCCGACCTGCAGCACATCCACCCGGGCGTGATCCGGCTGGCCGCACGCGCGATTCCACGCCTGTACGCGGTGACCGATGCAACCGCCGCCACTGGCATGCCCGATGGCGAGTACGCGCTGGGCGAGCAACGCGTGCACAAGTGCGGCGGCTGCGTGCGCCTGGCCACCGGCTCGCTGGCCGGCAGCGCGCTGACCATGGACCAGGCGCTGCGCAATCTGGTGCAGGTGGGATTGGATCTGGCTGACGCGTCGCAGCGCGTGTCCACCTTCCCCGCCGACTACCTGGGCTTGAGCGATCGCGGCCGCATTGCGCCCGACGCCCGTGCCGACCTGGTGGTGCTGGATGCGGAACTGCGCCTGCAGCAGGTCGTGGTCGGTGGCCGCGTGATCGATTTGAATTGACGCACCCGATGCGGCCTGGATGCCGCGCAGGCTCCCTGTAGAGCCGAGCCATGCTCGGCTCACCGCGCGCGAGGCGCGGCACGGGTACCTCGATATCGGAACGGAAAGCAGCCGAGCATGGCTCGGCTCTACAGAAAGCACTCCGCCCCTTGGGAACCTGTCGATGACCGCAAGCACCGCCCCGCGCTGGCCCGTACGCTACCTGCTGTTCATCGGCGGCCTCGGCGGCCTGCTGTACGGCATCGACATCGGCATCATCGCCGGCGCCCTGCCTTACCTTGAAGCCACCGCCAGCCACGCCTGGCAGCTCAGCAGCCAGCAGCTCGGTTTCGTCGTCGCCGCGGTGCTGCTGGGCAGCGTGCTGTCCTCGCTGTTCGCCGGCATGATCGCCGACCTCATCGGCCGTCGCGGTGCGATGCTGCTGGCCGGCATCCTGTTCACCGCCAGCATCCCGATCATGGCGCTTGCGTCGGGCTACACCCCGCTGCTGCTGGGGCGCCTGCTGCAGGGTGTCAGCGGTGGCCTGATCGGCGTGGTCATCCCGCTGTACCTGGCCGAAGTGCTCAGCCCCGAGCGGCGCGGTCGCGGCGCGGCGATGTTCCAGCTGCTGCTGACCGTCGGCCTGGTGCTGGCCGCGTTGATCGGCCTGTACCACGCGCATGCCGTGGACGCCGCCGCGGAAGCGGTGCGCTCGCTGCCGGTCGCGCAGCAGGCGCAGGAACTGTTCACGGTGAAGGACCACGCCTGGCGCACCATCTTCTGGACCTGCCTGGCACCGGGCCTGCTGTTCTGCGCCGGCATTTTCTGGCTGTCCGAATCGCCGCGTTGGCTGGTGCGCCGTGGCCGCATCGATGATGCCCGCCGCAGCCTGCAACGCGTGCTGCCCGCTGCCGACGTCGAGCCCACGCTGGCGCAGATCCAGGCGCCGGAGTCGAGCAGCAGCAGCGGCAAGCGCGACCCGCTGCTCAGCCGTCGCTACGTGGTGCCGTTCGTGTTGGCCTGCGTGGTGCTGGCCTGCACCCAGGCCACCGGCATCAACTCGGTGCTGGCCTATGCGGTGAACATCCTCAACCAGGCAGGCCTGTCCGGCTCGGTCGCCAACGGCGCCGACGTGGCGATCAAGCTGCTCAACGCGGTGATGACCGTGGTCGCGCTGCTGCTGGTCGACCGCAAGGGCCGCAAGTTCCTGCTGATGCTGGGCAGCGGCGGCATCTGCGTTGCCTTGCTGGCCGCAGCAACGCTGTTCTTCCAGGCCGAACGAGGCCGCGCCGACGTACAGCCGCAGCTGCAGGCCGCGGTAAGTGGCGACGGCCTGCAACTGGTGCTCGACGACGCGCAGTGGCAGCGTCTTGCCGGTGGCGTCGACCGCGAGGGCCGGCCGCTGCAGCTGACCGTGTCCTACGCCTATGGCGACTTCACCAACGTGCGCGCCCTGCGCAGTGACAACCTGATCGACCGCGAGCTGCGCATCGAACGCGCCGGCACCGTGCAGCCGGACAGCGTCATCGGCGCGTTCTTCCGCACGTTGCACCTGAATCCGTTCGCCGACCCGGCCAGTGGCGCGCAGGCACCCCTGCGCATCGAGCAGGCACGCATCGGCCCGATCCCGCCACCCGCGCATGGCTGGGCCGTCGCTGCCTGCATCCTGGTGTTCGTGGCGTTCTTCGCGGTTGGCCCCGGCGTGTGCGTGTGGCTGGCGCTGTCCGAGCTGATGCCCAACCGCATCCGCTCCAACGGCATGAGCATCGCGCTGCTGATCAACCAGTTCGTGTCCACCACCATCGCCGCGATCTTCCTGCCGACGGTGGGGCACTACGGCTACGCCAGCATGTTCCTGTTCTGGGCCGGCTGCACGTTCGTGTTCTTCCTGGTGGCCGCGTTGTGGCTGCCGGAAACCAAGGGGCGCTCGCTGGAAGAGATCGAAGCCGGCTTTGCAGGAAAGCAGCGCTGATTCAGCGCTGCTGTGACGGCGCAGGGCCGCCGTGGACGATGTAGCGCGCCATGTCGTGCACTTCGGCCACGCTCATGTCCGTGCCAACCACCTGCATGGACTCGCCAAAAGGGCCCCCTATGGTGGCCACGGACAGCACGTGGTCATCGACGGTAAGGGCGACCTGCTTGCCCACCAGGGCCTCGGTCGCGTGCAGCAACCGGCCGGCGGACTCCTTGCGGAACGTCAGTTCGAGCACGGGCTGGTGGGCGGCGTCCAGCTCCGCTCGCACGTCGAGGATATCGGCACTGGTGAGCATCGGCGGCTCTTTCACGGCAATGCTGCGCCCTTGCCACTGCAGGGTAGCGCGGCCATCGGGATCGACCACACGCATCTGCACCTGCACGCCCTGCCGCGGCGGATGCCGTGTCTCCGCCGGAAGCAGCCGGTTGCAGCCCACCAGCAGCAACACCGCGAGGCCGCTGCCGAGCAGCGCCCATCTGCTCCAGCCCCGCATCAACGCAGCTTCCTCAGCTTGAACGCCACCAGCACCTGCAGCACGCCGTACAGCAGGCTGCCGATGCCGATCCACAACGTGGTTACCGCCACGCCGGCATACGGATTGGCCGCGAACAGCAGGCCCAGCACGATGGCCAGCACACCGCTGAGGATCAGCAGCCACTCACCCTGGATCTGCTTGCGTACGCGAATGGCGAAGACGATGCGGTAGATGCCCGCCACCAGCAGCCATGCCGCCAGGAACAGCACAAGCACGCTGGCAGTGGCGAGCGGATTGATCACGGCCAGGATGCCGAAGCCCAGCGAGGCGACCACGTACAGCAGCAGCCAGCCGCGCGAGGCGCCGCTGGCACCGGTGATCAGCGCCAGCAGGCTGATGACGCCTTCGACGATGGCCATCACACCCAGCGTCCACGCCAGCGCGATGGCCGCCGACATCGGCCAGCCGATCGCGATGATGCCGAAGCCCAGCGCGACCAGACCGTACAGCAGCAGGATCCACCAGCTGCGTCCAACGGCGGACAACAGGGGAGACAAGGGGGAATTCATGACCACTCCTTCGATCCGGGTAGGTGATCATCCTAGCCCCTGGGAATGAAACGGGCGATCACGGCACCCGCGCGCAGACCCATGCACGTACTTCTTCAGCCCCCACCAGCCGCAGCGTTTCTGCAATCTCCAGCACGGTACTGCCGGTGGTCATCACGTCGTCGACGATGGTCAGCCGCGCCGGCACGGCGCCGCGCACATCGAAGGCGTCGAACAGGTTGTCGCGGCGCTGCTCGGCGCTGCGTTCGGACTGCGGTGCGGTATGGCGACGACGATACAGCCCGCGCCACATTGGCAGGCGCAGCAGCCGGCACAACTCGGCTGCCTGATCGTACCCGCGCTGGCGCAGTCGCTTTCCGTGCAATGGCACGGGTACCAGTGGCGCGCACGACCATGGCGGCGGGTTGCGCAGCATCAACTGCGCAAGCAGGCGTCCGGCAGCCAGGTCCTGGTGGAATTTGTAGCGGACCAGCAGCTGGTCGACCGGCGGCAGGTACAACAGACTGGCGTGGGTAGCGGTCTGCGACGGCGGCTCGTCACGGCAGGTGCCACAGATGGGCAGGGCTTCGTCCGGTAGCGGCAGCGCGCAGCGAAGGCAGGCGCGGCCCGCCCACGGTAGATCGGCGAGACAGGCGACGCAGAGGTCCAGGGTGTCGTGGCCGGGCTCGCTGCAGACCAGGCAGCGCAGGGGCAGCAGCAGGCGAAAGGCGGCCTGCAACGGTTCGCCAAGCGTAAAGGTTGTTGGGATGCGCATGCCGCAGCTTCACCCCGCAGGTGGATGCTGCCCATCGGCGAAGCAAGCACATGCGCGTAGGTGAACGGCGCGCTCCGCGCCTGGCCATTTGCGGCCGGCAGTGGCGGGTTGGGTGAATCGTCCGCTGCTTGACAGGCTGCCGCGATGTCAGGACCCTTCGCGGCATGAAAATCGACGTCGAACACCTGAGCCTGCGCGAACTGAACACCCTTGTGACTGCGGCCGAGCAGCGGCGGGCGCTGGTCGCCAGCCGCCGCCCGGCGGCCGTTGTCCGACGCAAGCTGATCGCCTTCGCCGCGCAATGCGGCTACACGATCGAGGAACTGATCGGCACCGCGCCCGCCGAGACCACGGCGCCGGCCCGCAAACGGGGCACGCGGCGCAAGCTGGGCAAGGTGGCGCCCAAGTACCGCGATCCGGACAACAAGCGCAACACCTGGTCCGGCCGTGGCCGGATGCCGCGCTGGCTTGCCGAGAAGACCCGGCATGGCCGCAGCCCTGCCGATTTCCTGATTCCCGGCCTCGGCCGGTCGGACGCCAGCAAGACCCGCACGATCGGCCAGCGAACCGTCTTCAAGCAAAGCTGACCCGGCACACTTCGCTGCAGCGCTCGACCAGCGCACACACCCTGCGTAGATCACACCTGGAATTCCCGGCTGACGGCCGGGGTCCAGCGACATCGCTGTGCCCACGACACGGGCAACGTTGCGGAACTGACCGTCACACCGGAAAAGCTGCTGCTGATCGATCCACGCGATGTCCTTATCGGTCAGCGCCGCGATGCGATGCCGCTCTTCTTCGCGATGCGTGTCCATGCGGATTCTCACCGCCCGGGCGTCGCGGCGAACGTGGCGCCATCGCCTTTGATCCGGGCGATGGCGCACTGTAAACTGCCGTTTCGTTACCTGGGTTGACAGTGTTTGCGGCCCCACCCAGACTGCGCCCTCGCTCCAGCCCTTCCAAGGTCCCGCCATGGCAACCGCCATCCGCCACGACTGGCACCACGACGAACTGCAGGTGCTGTTCGACCTGCCCTTTCCGGAACTGCTGTTCCGCGCCGCCACCGTCCACCGCGAGCACTTCGACCCGGCCCAGGTGCAGGTCTCCACGCTGCTGTCGGTGAAGACCGGTGGCTGCCCGGAAGACTGCGCGTACTGCCCGCAGGCGCAGCGCTACAGCACCGGGGTCAACGCGCAGAAGCTGATGGACACCGACGCGGTGCTGGCCAAGGCACGCCAGGCGAAGGCGGCCGGTGCCTCGCGTTTCTGCATGGGTGCGGCCTGGCGTTCGCCGAAGGACCGTGACATCCCGAAGGTGGCTGCGATGATCGCCGGAGTGAAGGCGCTGGGCCTGGAAACCTGCGCCACGCTGGGCATGCTCAGTGGCGAACAGGCGCGCGCGTTGAAGGACGCCGGCCTGGACTACTACAACCACAACCTCGACACCGCGCCGGACTACTACGACTCGATCATCCACACCCGGCAGTACCAGGATCGCCTGGATACGCTGGGCCATGTGCGCGATGCGGGGCTGAAGACCTGCTGCGGCGGCATTGTCGGCATGGGCGAAACGCGCGCGCAGCGCGTCGGCCTGCTGCTGGCGCTGGCCACCTTGCCGGCGCATCCCGATTCGGTGCCGATCAACAAGCTGGTGCAGGTCGCCGGCACGCCGCTGCATGGCAGTGCCGAGCTGGACCCGTTCGAGTTCGTGCGCATGATCGCCGTGGCGCGCATCGCCATGCCGCGTTCGATGGTGCGGCTGTCGGCCGGCCGCGAGGCGATGAGCGACGAACTGCAGGCGCTGTGCTTCCTGGCCGGCGCCAACTCCATCTTCTATGGCGACACGCTGCTGACCACCGGCAACCCGGAGAGCGAGCGCGACATGGCCCTGTTCGCACGGTTGGGGCTGCAGCCGATGGCGGTGCAGGTGGACGCCGACGGTCACGACCATGGTGGCACCGTGCATGCCGATATCAGCGCCGATGCCCCCGGCTGCGGCTGCGCCCACGCGGCCTGAGCCGGCGGCCAAGCAGGCGCCGCGGCAACGCGCTACCCTAGCCGCCCCGTCGCCGCATCCAGCCGCCATGGCACGCCCCGACCTGACCGCCCGCCTCCAAGCCCAGCGCGCGTTGCGCGATGCACAAGGCCGTCGCCGCCCACGGCGCACGGTCACCCGTCGCGATGGTGTGCGCCTGGAAGTCGATGGGCGCTGGCTGACCGGTTTCTGCAGCAACGATTACCTGGGCCTGGCCCAGCAGTTCAGCGTGGTCAACGCACTGCAGGACGCCGCCGCGCGTGAAGGGACCGGTGCCGGGGCTTCGCACCTGGTCTGCGGCCACCACGCGCTGCATGACGCATTGGAACGCGAAGTGGCCGAGTGGCTCGGTTACCCGCGTGCGCTGCTGTTCGGCAGTGGCTTCGCCGCCAACCTGGCCGTGCAGCAGGCGCTGCTGAGCGAAGAGAACGATGTCTGCGTGCAGGACAAGCTCAACCACGCCAGTCTGCTCGATGCCACGCGGCTGGCCGGCGCGCGCCTGCGCCGCTACCCGCACCTGGATGCGGAAGGTGCGATGCGCCAGCTCAAGCATGCGCCCGAGGGCGCAGCGATGCTGGCCACCGATGGTGTCTTCAGCATGGATGGCGATATCGCGCCGCTGCGTGCACTGTCGCTGGTCGCGCGCCTGCAGCAGGCGTTGTTCTACGTGGACGATGCGCATGGCGTGGGCGTGCTTGGCGATGGCCGTGGCGCGGTCGCCACAGCCGGCCTGGGCGTGGACGATGTGCCGCTGCAGCTGGTCACCCTGGGCAAGGCGCTCGGCGGTTCCGGCGCGCTGGTGCTCGGCCGCGAAGACCTGATCGAGCATCTGGCCGAAACCGCACGCCCCTACATCTACACCACCGCCATGGCGCCGGCATTGGCGGCATCCGCGCTGGAGGCGGTGCGGCTGGCCCGCCGCGATCATTGGCGGCGCGCGAAGCTGGCCGATCTGATTGCACTGTTCCGCGGCGAAGCGCGACGTCACGGGCTGGATCTGATGGCATCGGAAACGCCGATCCAGCCGCTGTTGTGTGGCGACGACCACACCGCCGTGGCGATGTCGCAGGCGCTGGAACAGGCCGGCTGGCTGGTCGGCGCGATCCGCCCACCGACCGTGCCGGAGGGCAAGGCGCGCCTGCGCGTCACCTTGTCCGCGCTGCACACCACCGAACAGGTGCGCGGTCTGGTCGAGGCCATCGCCGTTGCACGCGACCGCGTGGCCTTTGCCACGCGCGAAGTGCTGCCGCCGTCGTTGCCGGCGCTGGCCTGAGTGATCGTGTAGTTCCCCATGCATATCGAAGTGACCGGCCATGGGCCGGACCTGGTACTGATCCACGGCTGGGCCCTGCAGGGCGGCGTGTTTGCGCCGCTGGTGCAGCGTCTGGCCGATCGGTTCACGCTGCATCTGGTCGACCTGCCCGGCCACGGCCACAGCCGAGACGACAGCACGCCGCTGCGTCTGCCGTTCGTGGTCAACGCCATTGCCGCGGCCACGCCGCCGGCGGTGTGGTGCGGTTGGTCACTGGGCGGCCTGTTCGCGCTGCACGCGGCGGCCACGCTGCCGAAGGTGCGTGGTCTGGCGATGATCGCTGCCACACCGCGCTTCGTACGCGCTGATGACTGGCCGCACGCCGTGGAGCCGTCGGTGTTCGAGCAGTTCGGTCGTGACCTGGCCCAGGACTTCAGTGGCACCCTGGAACGTTTCCTGGCACTGGACGTGATGGGTTCGGCGCATGCCCGCGAGGAACTGCGCCCCCTGCGCCAGCGCCTGGTCGAACGCGGGGCGCCTACCGAACGCGCATTGCGCGAGGGCCTGCAGCTGCTGGAGAACACCGACCTGCGCGGCGCCCTGCCCACACTGGGCAAGCCCAGCCTGTGGATTGCCGGCCAGCGCGACCGCCTGGTCTCGCCGGCCGCGATGCAGGCCGCTGCCGCGCTGGCGCCGGGCGGGCAGTCGCTGACCGTCGCCCACGGCGGCCACGCCCCCTTCCTCGGCCATGCCGATGACGTTGCAGCCGCCCTGCAACACTTCGTTGCCGGCCTGTCACCGGCCGATGGCGGACAATGAGCCTCCCGACGCTTCTGCAGGACTGACGCATGGATCTGGGCATTTCCGGCCGCTGGGCACTGGTCTGCGGCGCCAGCAAGGGGCTTGGCCTGGGCTGCGCGCGTGCGCTGGTGCGCGAAGGCGTGAACGTGGTCATCGTCGCCCGCGGTGACGCTGCGCTGCAGGCCGCGGCTGCGGAACTGCGCGCGCTGCCCGGTGCCGCTGAAGTGCGCGCGATTGCTGCCGACGTCACCACCGAGGCGGGCCGCGCCCACGCGCTGGCCGCCTGCCCGCAGGTCGACATCCTGGTGACCAACGCCGGTGGCCCGCCGCCGGGCGACTTCCGCACGTTCGAGCGCGACGACTGGATCGCCGCGCTGGACGCCAACATGCTGGCGCCGATCGCGCTGATCCGCGCCACCGTGGACGCGATGATCGAACGCGGCTTCGGCCGCATCGTCAACATCACCTCGTCATCGGTGAAAGCACCCATCGACACGCTGGCGCTGTCCAACGGCGCGCGCAGCGGCCTGACCGGCTTCGTCGCCGGGCTGGCGCGGCGCACCGTCGCCCACAACGTCACCATCAACAATCTGCTGCCCGGCCAGTTCGATACCGACCGCCTGCGCGCCAACTTCGCCCACGCCGCCGGCCAGAACGGGGACGTGCAGGCGGTGGCCGAACGCCGCCGCCAGCAGATCCCCGCTGGCCGCTTCGGTACGCCGGACGAATTCGGCGCCGCCTGCGCCTTCCTGTGCAGTGCACAGGCGGGCTACCTCACCGGACAGAACCTGCTGATCGACGGCGGCGCCTACCCCGGTACGTTCTAAGAGACTTTCGCAATGCCGTCCCACTTCGATGCCCGCCATGTCCGCCGCGCCTTCGCCCGCGCCGCCACCAGCTACGACGCTGCCGCCGCCCTGCAGCGCGAGGTGCAGTCGCGGCTGCTGGAATCGCTGGATTACCTGGAGGCGCGCAAGCCGGAGGTGGTGCTGGATATCGGCGCCGGCACCGGTCATGCCAGCGCGCTGATGAAGAAGCGCTGGCCGAAGGCACAGGTGATCGCGCTGGACGTGGCGCTGCCGATGCTGGACCAGGCCAAGCGCCAGGCCGGCTGGTGGAAGCCGTTCCAACGCCTGGCCGCCGATGCCACGGCGCTGCCGTTGGCCGACAACAGCGTGGATGTGATCTTCAGCAACCTGTGCCTGCAGTGGGTGGATGACCTGCCGGCGGTGTTCGCCGGTTTCCGCCGCGTGCTCAAGCCCGGTGGGCTGCTGCTGTGTTCGACCTTCGGGCCGGACACGCTGGTCGAACTCAATGAGGCCTTCGCCGCCGCCGATGACCGGCCGCATGTCAGCCGCTTCGCGCAGATCGCCCAGTTCGGCGATGCGCTGATGATGGCCGGCTTCCGCGACCCGGTACTGGACCGCGACCTGTTCACCCTCACCTACGACGACCTGCCTTCGTTGATGCGCGAGCTGCGCGCGATGGGCGCGACCAACGCACGCGTCGATCGCCGCCATACGTTGACCGGTCGCGGTCGGTTTGCGGCGGCCGCGGCGGCGTACGAACCGATGCGCCGTGACGATGGCAAGCTGCCCAGCAGCTGGGAAGTGATTTACGCCCATGCCTGGGCACCGGACCCGGGCGCGCCGATCCGCGAAGGTGGGCATGACATTGCTTCCGTGCCGGTGTCGGCGATTCCGATCCGGCGCAAGCAGACCTGATTCGAAGGCGCCGCCGGGCATGGCCCGGCGAGCGCAGCGGCAGCCGCTCAGGTATTGGCCGGTGAACTCAGCGGCGGCCGCACCAGATCGCGGTGGAAGAAGTAGATCTCCTGCACCAGGAAGCGCCAGCTGGTATGGAAGCTGCGGAAGCGCGTGCTCGGCGTGGACGATGCCAACGCCTGGATGCCCAGCGCCTTGCTCAGGCGCAGCGCGCGCGCCATGTGCAGCGGGTCGCTGACAATGATCACCGAATGCAGCTTGCGCTGGTCCATCAGCCGCTTGGCCTCGACCAGGTTCTGCACGGTATTGCGCGAGGCGGTCTCGATGAGGATCGCGTCATCGGGAATGCCGTGTTTGAGCGCGTAGCGCCGCGCCACCTGCGATTCCGAGAAGCGCGCGCCGGTGCCGCCATAACCACCGGTGAAGATCAGCAGTGGCGCGTAGCCGGCGTCGTACAGATCCAGGCCATGGCGGATGCGCTCTTCAAATACCGGCGACGGCTTTGAATCATAGGCGGCCGCGCCGAGCACGATGATCGCGTCCGCCTTGGCGGCCTGGTCGCGTTCGCCGACCCAGACGATCCAGGCGGTCACACCCAGCAGCCAGATCACCAGCAGTACGAACAACCGCCACAACCAACCGAGCAGGCCGGTACGTTCGCGATGGCGGCCGCGGCTCACGGCGCTCCCCAACGCAGGGCAGGCAGATCGACATTGCCGCCGGACAGCACCAACCCCACGCGCAGGCCAGCGAAGCGCGCAGGCTGCGCAAGCACCGCCGCCAGCACGATCGCCGAGGACGGCTCGACCACCTGCTTGAGCACGTCCCACAGCAGACGCATCGCCGCCACGGTCGCGGCATCATCAACCACGATGACCTCGGCACCTGCGGCCTGCAGCAACGCGAAGTTGGGCGCACCGATCAGCGTGCGCAGTCCATCGCAGATCGTGTCCGGAGCAAATGCCTCCTGTCGCTTGCCGGCCGCCAGCGAACGGGCGGTGTCGTCGGCGCCGGCCGGCTCGGCCAGCACCAGCCGGGTGCCCGGGCTGGCGTGCTGCAGGGCCAACGCGGTGCCACTGGCCAGGCCACCGCCGCCCACCGGCACCACCAGCACGTCGAACGGACCCTCGCTGTGCAGCAGCTCCAGCGCGGCCGTGCCCTGCCCGGCCATCACAGCCGGGTTGGTGTACGGGTGAACCAGCGTCGCACCGGTATCGGCCTGCACCTTCGCGCAGGTGGCCTCACGGTCGGCGATGGTCGGCGGGCAACGCCAGAGTGTGGCGCCATGCCGGGCAATGTTGGCCAGCTTGGCGGCCACCGCCCCTTCGGGCACCACCACATGGCAGGGAATGCCCCGCGTGCGGGCAGCCAGCGCCAAGGCGGCGCCGTGATTGCCGGAGGAATGGGTCACCACGCCGGCACTGGCGTGATCGGCATCCAGCGACCACACCGCATTGCAGGCACCGCGGAACTTGAACGCGCCGCCCCGCTGCAGGTGCTCGGCCTTGAACGCCAGTTGCGCACCGGCCAGTGCGTCCAGCGTGCGCGAGCGCAGCACCGGGGTCACGCTGGCATGGGGCGCGATCCGCGCGGCGGCGGCAAGGACGTCATCAGCGCGGGGCAACAGTGAATCGCTCATGACGCAAGATTAACGTATGCCTCCGCGCTGGCGAGGGCGCCATCGGTCATGCCAGCATGCTGGCGTACACCGCCATTCATCCTGGCCGGCGGAGTTAAGGGCTGATTCAACGCCGGCGGCTGAAGCTGCCTGCATACCCGTCCTCTGGGGGGACCCATCATGAAAACGCGCCTGATGCTTGCCGGTGGCCTGTTGCTGGCCCTGACCGGTTGCACCACTTACGACTATGTCGGTGGCCGCAGCGGTGGTTACTACCACGGTGCGCCGTCGGTGGAGTACCGCTACCCCTACGGCTACCCGGCCGACTATGGCTATCCGTATTACGGCGGCGGTGGCTATTACGGCTACGGCGGCCCGTACTACCAGCGGCCGATCTACCGCCCGCCGCACCACAACCACCGCCCGCCACCGCGTCCCGGCAATGGCGGCGAGAACCGTCCGCCACCGCCGCCGCGCCAGAACAATGGCGGCTCGCCGTGGCGCAACATGGATTCGATGCGTCGGCCGTCGCAGCCCCCGCAGCGTGTCGAGCGCCCCTCGCCGCCGCCGCAGGCACGACCGGCTCCGGCTCCGCGTGCGCCGAGGATGAACAGTTCCCCCTGGCGCGCGATGGATCGTGAGAGATAGCGCACAGTTGACGCTTGTTCCATCTTGCATTTCACACGGTCCAAGCCTCAATCTACGCAGGTGGTGACGGCCCGCGTCACAAAGTGACAAAAACGTTAAGGGCACGTCCCAAACAGCTCTGCGTCGATATCCGACAGGAACATCTGGATCCCCCCTGTTCCGGCCCTGTCGGATGTCGGCACCTTTGAAGACGAACGGCCCCGCATTGCGGGGCCGTTTGTTGTTCCGGGACACCAAGGCGCGCGGGACGGTAGATCCACGCCATGCGTGGATGACGCTTCCCCGGAAGCCTCAAAAAAAAACAGGGCCGGACAGTCCCCCGACTGCCGGCCCCTCTGCTTCCCCACCGTGCGCCTGTACCGGCCCCTGTTCCAATTCCGGTCACCAGCGCCTGCGGCGCCAGCCACGGTGGGTGCTGTTGGGTTATCTGCAAATATCCTGCCAACTTTAGGGTTGATTTCGACGCCAGCCGACCGGCGCCGGCGTCCCTGCCCCGATTGGCGCTAAAATCGCCACCCCGGCACGCCCCCCCGGCTGCGCCCGCCCCTTGCTGAACAGCCTCCATGATCGATTCCTTCCATCGTTACGACGTCATCGTCATCGGCGGTGGCCACGCCGGCACCGAGGCCGCGCTGGCTGCGGCCCGTACCGGCGTGCGCACCCTGCTGCTGACCCACAACATCGAAACGGTGGGGGCGATGAGCTGCAACCCGGCCATCGGTGGCATCGGCAAGGGCCATCTGGTCAAGGAAATCGACGCCCTCGGCGGGGCGATGGCGCATGCCGCCGACCGTGCCGGCATCCAGTGGCGCACGCTCAATGCGTCCAAGGGCCCGGCCGTGCGTGCCACCCGCTGCCAGGCCGACCGCAACCTGTACCGCATGGCGATCCGCGCCATCGTCGAGGGCCAGGCCAACCTGACCGTGTTCCAGGCGGCCGTGGATGACCTGGTCATCGAGGGCGACGCCGTGCGCGGGGTCATCACCCAGACCGGCCTGCGTTTCGACGCCGAGGCCGTGGTGCTGACCGCCGGCACCTTCTTGGCCGGCAAGATCCACGTCGGCCCGACCCAGTACGCTGCCGGCCGCATGGGCGACCCGCCGGCCACCACGCTGGCCGCGCGCCTGCGCGAGCGGCCGTTCCAGGTGGACCGCCTGAAGACCGGCACGCCGCCGCGCATCGACGGCCGTTCGCTGGACTACAGCGTGATGGACGAGCAGCCCGGCGACACGCCGCGCCCGGTGATGTCCTTCCTTGGTTCGGTGGATGAGCATCCGCAACAGGTCAGCTGCTGGATCACCCACACCAGCGAGCAGACCCACCAGATCATCCGCGACGCCCTGCACCGCTCGCCGCTGTACAGCGGCCAGATCGAAGGCATCGGCCCGCGCTACTGCCCGTCCATCGAAGACAAGGTGGTGCGCTTCGCCGAGAAGGCCAGCCACCAGATCTTCGTCGAGCCGGAAGGCCTGGGCATCGTCGAGATCTATCCCAACGGTATTTCCACCTCGCTGCCGTTCGACGTGCAGCTGGAGATGGTGCGCAGCATCCGCGGTTTCGCCAACGCGCACATCACCCGACCTGGTTACGCCATCGAATACGACTTCTTCGATCCGCGCGGGCTGAAGGCCTCGCTGGAAACCAAGCTGGTCAACGGCCTGTTCTTCGCCGGCCAGATCAACGGCACCACCGGTTACGAAGAAGCTGCCGCGCAGGGCCTGCTGGCCGGCCTCAATGCCGCTCGCCAGGTGCGTGGCCTGGAGGGCTGGTGCCCGCGTCGCGATGAAGCCTACCTCGGCGTGCTGGTCGATGACCTGATCACCCACGGCACCAACGAGCCGTACCGCATGTTCACCAGCCGCGCCGAATACCGCCTGCAGCTGCGCGAAGACAACGCCGACCAGCGCCTGACGCCGGCCGGCCGCGACATGGGCCTGGTCGATGATCGTCGCTGGAGTGCCTTCGAAACCAAGCAGGCCGCAGTGGTTGCAGAACGCACGCGGCTGGGCGCGCTGTGGGCGACGCCGGCCAATGCGCTGGGCCGCGAAGTACAGGAAACGCTGGGCGTTGCGGTCAGCCGCGAAACCAACGTGCTGGACCTGATCAAGCGCCCGGAACTGGATTACGCGCAGCTGATGCAGGTGCCCTCGCTCGGCCCGGCCGTGGCCGATGGCAAGGTGGCCGAACAGGTGGAGATCGGGGTGAAGTACGCCGGCTACCTGGATCGCCAGCGCGAGGAGATCGAGCGCCAGCAGCGGCATGAAGCAACCCCGATTGCCGGCGATTTCGACTACGCCATCGTGCGCGGGCTGTCGGCCGAAGCACTGCAGAAGCTGGAGCGCGTTCGTCCGCAGACCATCGGCCAGGCACAGCGCATTCCCGGCATGACCCCGGCGGCTATCTCGCTGCTGCTGGTACACCTGGAACGCGCGCGGCGCGGACGCGTGGCGTAACGCGGGATCGGCAAATGCCATCCACGCATGGCGTGGATCTACTTGCGGTCCGCTCTGGTAGGTGTCGACCTTGGTCGACACGGATGCATGAAGCATCCCGGTCGCGGTAGGCGCGCGCGGGGTCGGCATCGGCAGAGCGCGTATCATCGTCGTGTCAGCCCCACCTGGAGACACCGATGACCCCGCTGCGCCCTTTCCGCGACAAGATGCCGGTACTCGGCCAGCGCGTGTATGTCGATCCGGCCTGCACCATCATCGGTGATGTCGAACTGGCCGACGACGTGTCGGTCTGGCCGGGCACGGTCATCCGCGGCGACGTCAATTTCGTCCGCATTGGTGCGCGCACCAATGTGCAGGACGGCACCATCATCCACGTCAGCCACCACAGTCCGTACAACAAGGCCGGCTACCCGACCCTGATCGGTGAAGGCGTGACCGTCGGCCATGGCTGCATCATCCACGCCTGCAGCATCGGCGATTACAGCCTGATCGGCATGGGCGCGTGCATCCTCGACGGTGCCCGGGTCGAGCGCCATGGCTTCGTCGGTGCCGGTGCGGTGGTCGGCCCCGGCAAGGTGGTGGGCGAAGGCGAACTGTGGGTGGGCAACCCCGCCCGTCCGGCGCGCACGCTCAGCGACAAGGAGATCGAGTCGCTGCACTATTCGGCCGACCACTACGTGCGGCTGAAGGACGAGTACCTGGGCTGAGCCCGCATCGCCAATGGCCGGGCTCTGCTAAAGTCTGGGCCCGACCAGGAACCGTCGAGACCCCCATGCCCGTGGCTGCACGCCGGAGAGGACTCCAGCGCCCACTTCGGCGGCCATCGCGCTGATGGCCGCGCCGATGCTCGATACCTACCGCGAGGTGGTAACGCCGGAAGGCGTGCCGCTGCAGTTGCCTGCGGCCGGACCGATGCCGCGTGCCCTGGCCTGGCTGGTCGACCTGGCCGTCCGCTTCGGCGCGCTGACCGCGCTGTCCATTCCGCTGGCCCTGCTCGATGAGTTCGGCCGCGGCCTGTACATGGCGCTGATGTTCCTGCTGATGTGGGCCTACCCCATCGTCTGCGAAGCGCTGTGGGGCCGCACCCTCGGCAAGCGCGTGCTGGGCCTGCGGGTGCTGGCACAGGATGGCGCACCGGTGGGCTGGATGGCATCGATCACCCGCAACCTGCTGCGCACCGTGGACATGCTGCCCTTCGGCTACGCGCTGGGCCTGATCAGCAGCCTGTTCGATCCGCATGGCCGCCGCCTGGGCGATCTGGTTGCCGGCACGATGGTGGTGCATTCGCCACCGCACTACCTGCCGCCGCCGGCCACCATCGACAGCGTGCTGCCCCCACCACAACCGCTGCGGCCTGAAGAACAGGCGGCGGTGATGGCCTTCGCCGAGCGCGCGCCACGCCTGTCTCCCGCGCGCCAGCAGGAGCTGGCCGGCATCGCCGAGCCATTGACCAGTGCGTCCGGCCAGGTCGGCGTGCTGCGCCTGTATGCGATGGCCAACTGGTTGCTGGGACGACGATGAAGCAGGAACAGTTCGTCGCCCGCCATCAACAGGAATGGCATGACCTGGAGCAGTGGCTGCAGCATCGCGCCGGTGCTTCGCGTCGGCGCCGGCGCAAGCCGGGCGCAGAGGAGGCCGGCGATGTCAGCTTCCCGCAGCGTTACCGACGGCTGTGCCAGCAGCTGGCGCTGGCCCGCGAACGCGGCTACAGCCCGCAGCTGGTGCAGCGCCTGCAGCAGCTGATGCAGCACGGCCATGGCGTGCTGTACCGCACGCCACCCACCCGCTGGCGGCGCGCGCTGGAATTTCTGGTCGCCGATTTCCCGCTGCTGGTACGCAGCCAGGCGCGCAGCATGTGGGCGGCGCTGGCGATGTTCGCGGTGCCGGCGCTGGCCTGCTTCGTGCTGGTGCAGGTGTACCCGGACAGCATCCACCTGCTGATGGACAACGGCCAGATCGCCCAGATGGAGCGCATGTACGATCCATCCGCCGAGCGCCTGGGCCGCGACAGCGGCACCGACTGGATGATGTTCGGCTACTACATCATGAACAACATCAGCATCGCTCTGCGCACCTTCGCCAGCGGCCTGCTGGCGGGGTTGGGCACGCTGCTGGTGCTGGTGTTCAACGGCATCACCATCGGCTCGGTGGCGGGCCATCTGCAGCACATCGGCCACGGTGGCCCGTTCTGGCGCTTCGTGGCCGGCCACGGCGCGTTCGAGCTGACCGCGATCGTGATCGCTGGCGGTGCCGGCCTGCAGCTGGGCATGAAACTGCTGGCTCCCGGGCGGCGTCGCCGTCTGGATGCGCTGGTTGAAGGGGGGCGCATCGGCGCGCGGCTGTGCCTGGGCGTGGCCTTCATGCTGCTGCTGGCAGCGTTCGTGGAAGCGTTCTGGTCGTCCATCGCCGAAATCCCGGCCGCCGTGAAGTTCAGCGTGGCCGGTGTGCTGTGGGCCGGCGTGCTGCTGTGGCTGTGGCGCGGTGGACGCGGAGGCAGTCATGCGGATTGACCACCTGGACGTGGTGCTGCGCGCACGCAGCAGCTGGGAAGCAATGGAGCTGGGCACCGCGCTGGCCCGCCGCCATGCACGCGGCGTGTGGGGCAGCTGGCTGCTGGCCAGTGCGCCGTTGTTCCTGCTGTTCAATGCGCTGGCCTGGTGGCTGGATGCCTTCGGCTGGGCCTGGCTGGCGATGTGGTGGTGCAAGCCCTTGTTCGAGCGCGCGCCGCTGTACGTACTCTCGCGCGGCATCTTCGGCGAGCGGGTGGGTCCGCGCGCTGCGCTGCGCGCACAGCGGCAGTGGGGTGGCAGCGGCTTGTGGGGCTACCTGGGCTGGCGCCGTTTCAGCGGCCTGCGCAGCCTGTGCCTGCCGGTCAATCTGCTGGAGGGTAATGCGCCCGCCCAGCGCGGCGCTCGCCGGCGCGCAGTCGCTGCCGGCGCTGCGGGCCCTGCGCTGGTGCTGGCGATGATCTGCCTGGCATTCGAGCTGGTGCTGGTGGTGGGCGCGATCGCCACCATCTTCATCTTCATCCCGCTGGAACTGCTGCCCGAATCCTGGCGCGCGGCGTGGGCGATGGTCAGCGTGGAAGCACCTGCGTGGGCCAAGCTTGGCCTCAACCTGCTGTTCTGGCTGGCAGCGGCGCTGATCGGACCGTTCTACGTGGGCGCCGGCTTCGGCCTGTACTTGAACCGCCGCACGCAGATGGAAGCCTGGGACGTGGAAATCGCCCTGCGCCGCCTGCGCGAACGCTTGCTGCCAGTTGCCTCTTCATTGGTGCTGCTGCTGTGCCTGGCGCTGCCGTTGGCGCCCGCGCATGCGCAGGACGCCGACACGCCGGACGCCGGGCAGACCGCTGCGGCCAGCGGCGATGAAGACGAGGATGCGGAAGAAACCGAGGACGTGGCCACTGCGGAAAACGATCCGGCCAATACACCGGCGGTGATCTTCGGCGACAAGGCGGTGGATACCGCCGGCTTCCGCCAGGCCGTGAACCGCGCTTACGAAGATCCGTTGCAGCGGCCGACGCGGCAGGTCAGCCGATGGAAGCCGATCGAAGACGCCGCCGAAAAGAAGAAAGACAAGAAGGATCTGCAGAAGGACACCGGCAGCGACGCAGACCGCAAGGCGCGCAGGAGCGGCCAGCTGTGGCTGGCCCGGATCGCCGAATGGGGCCTGTGGGGGTTGCTGGGCGTCCTGCTGCTGGTGCTGCTGTTGACCGCGCGGCTGTGGCTGCCGTGGTTGCGCGGTTCCGGCCGCCGCAAAGAAAAGCAGGCACCGCAGATCACCGAAGAACAGGTGGAAATGCCGGTGGTGCTGCCGCCGGATGTGGCGACCCAAGCCGGCCTGCTGTGGGACCAGGGACGACCGCGGCAGGCGCTGGCCCTGTTGTATCGCGCCAGCGTACGCACGCTGGTCGAGCGCACCGGCATCGCCTTGCCGCCTGGTGCGACCGAAGCACAGTGCCTGCGTGCCTCGCGGCGTCTGACCGACAGCACCGACCGTGAACTGTTCGCGCGCATCGTGCGCATGTGGCAGTACGCCGCCTACGGTGGGCGCCTGCCCAGCCGCAGCGATTTCGACGCGTTGGCCAGCACGCTGCGCCAGCAGTACGGATGGCAGGCATGAATCCGCGCCTGTTCTGGTCATTGCTGCTGGGCGCGCTGGTCCTGTTCGGGGTACCGCTGACGATCCTGTTCCTGCGCACGCACGAAAAGGTGACCGAGACCGTCGTGCTGCCGCCGCAGGGCGAAGCCAGCTACAACCCGCTGTATGTGCTGGGCCAGGCCCTGCGCGCCGACGGCATCGAGGTGCAGTCCCGGCAGCGGTTGGACCTGGCACAGATGCCACTGGCCGCCACCGATACGCTGGTGCTGCTGCAGGACACCGCCGACATGCCGCCGCGCACTGCGCAGACCCTGCTGGATTGGGTGGATACCGGCGGCCATCTGCTGCTGCGCACGCAGCCTCCGGCTGAGGACGATGCCGGCAGCACGCAGGGTCCCTTGCTGGACAGGATCGGCGTGGACAGCCTGTTCCATGAAAGCGACTGCCAGCCCTTCCACGTGGTCGATGATCCCAGCCATGTCGAGTTCTGCGGCGGTCGGCGCTTCAGCCTGGGCTTCCAGGCCAACGCCACGGCCGAGCGCCGTTGGGGCGGAACCCAAGGGCTGGTATTCGCGCGTCTGCCGCACGGCAAGGGCCGCATCGACGTGCTGGCCGACATGGACGTCATGCGTGGTGAAGGACCGAACGCATCAACGCGCCGCCGCACAGTCGACGCCGTCGCCCGCGATGGCCTGCATGACCTCTCCCATCGCGACCTGACACGCTACCTGCTCGACCCCAACTATGGGCGCGGCACAGTCTGGCTGGTATACGGCAGCCGCCCGCCTTCACTGGGCGCGCGCATCTTCTACCAGGGCTGGCCGCTGTGGGTGCCGCTGCTGCTGGCGATCCTCGGCTGGCTGTGGTCGCGCGCGCAACGCTTCGGCAGTGCCCTGCCCGCTCCGGTGATCGAGCGCCGTTCGCTGCTGGAACACGTCCGCGCCAGTGGCGAACTGCTGCTGCGCTTCGGTCATGGTGCGCGCCTTTACCAGGCCGTGCAGGCGTTGTTCCTGCATCGCCTGCGCCTGCGTGCACCCGTGGCTGCGGCACTCGACGGTGCTGCGCGTGACCAGGCCATCGCCGCGGTGCTGCAATGGCCGGTCAGTCGTGTCACCAGCGCCCTCACGCCGCCTTCGCCGCATGATTCCTCCGCCCTGCGCGAGCGCATCCGCTTGCTGCTCCAGATGAGATCCCTGCTATGACCGATGCACCTGAACTTCCGGCGGCCGCCACCGCCCGCCTGATCGAACGCGTCGACGCCATCCGCCAGGCCGTCGGCCACGCCTTCATCGGCCAGGCCGATGTGCTCGACCAGATCCTGGTCGCCCTGCTGGCCGGAGGCCACGTGCTGATCGAAGGCGTGCCCGGCCTCGGCAAGACCCTGCTGGTGCGCGCGCTGGCGCAGGCGCTGGAACTGGACTATGGCCGCGTGCAGTTCACCCCCGACCTGATGCCCAGCGACGTCAGCGGGCATGCGGTGTACGACCCGAAGAGCGAGAGCTTCAAGATCCGCCGCGGCCCGGTGTTCACCAACCTGCTGCTGGCCGATGAAATCAATCGTGCCCCGGCCAAGACCCAGTCCGCGCTGCTGGAAGTGATGCAGGAAGGCCAGGTCACCATCGAAGGCAAGGCCTTCACCCTGGCGCCGCCGTTCATGGCGCTGGCCACGCAGAACCCGCTGGAACAGGAAGGCACCTATCCGCTGCCGGAAGCGCAGCTGGACCGCTTCCTGCTGAAGGTGCTGATCGACTATCCGCAGCTGGAAGACGAGAAGCGCATGGTCGCGGCGATCACCAGCGGCCGTGCCGCCAGCGATTTCGACCTGAGCCAGGTGCCGCGCGTACTCGGTGCCGGTGAACTGCTGGCATTGCAGCAGGCCACCGCGGCAATCACCGTCGATGACGAAGTGATCGACTACGCGGTGCGCATCGTGGCCGCCACCCGCCAGTGGCCGGGCATCGCCGTTGGCGCCGGCCCGCGCGGCAGCATCGCCCTGGTACGCGCCTCGCGCGCGCAGGCGGTGCTGGCCGGGCGTGATTTCGTCACCCCCGATGATGTGCGCGACATCGCCCGCCCTGCCCTGCGCCACCGCATCGCACTGGCACCGGAGCTGCAGATCGAAGGCCAGGATGCCGACGACGTGCTGGGTGCGCTGCTGGCCAAGGTCGAAGCGCCGCGCCGATGAGGCCTGCGCCGCTGCTGCTGGCGTTGCTGTTGGCCTGGGCTGTGCTGGGCGGCGTGGTGCTGGGCGGCCTGCTGCCGCGCTGGAGCTGGGCGCTGGCCGGCGCATTGATTGCGGTGCTGGCACTGGTCGATCTGTGGCGACAACAGCGACGGCCGTCGCCCAGCGTCGAACGCGACGTGCCCGAGGCGCTGGCACTGGGCGTGCGTCGCGAGATCGGCCTGCGCCTGCACAGCGAACAGGCCATGCACGTGCACGTGTTCGACCTGGTGCCGGGCGGTTGGCCGCTGGAATCGCTGCCACAGCGCGTGCCGTTGCGGGCCGGCCATGTCAGCTCGCTGCACTACCACGTGCAGCCGCAGCAGCGCGGTCGCTTTGCCTTCGAGGGCGTGCAGCTGCGCATCCGCTCGCCGTGGCGATTGTGGTGGCAGCAACGCACGCTGCCACCGGCGCTGGAGGTACGGGTCTATCCCAACTTCGTGCCGCTCACCCGCTTCGCACTGTTCAGTGCCGACCAGGCCTCGCGCCTGGTCGGTGCCCATGTGAAACGGCGGCGTGGTGAGGGCACCGACTTCCACCAGATGCGCGAGTACCGCATCGGCGACAGCCTGCGCCAGCTCGACTGGAAGGCCACCGCGCGCGCGCGCAAGCTGATCTCGCGCGAGTACCAGGACGAGAAGAACCAGCAGCTGCTGCTGATGCTCGACAGCGGCCGCCGCATGCTGGCCAGCGAAGGCGGGCTCTCGCATTTCGACCATGCCTTGAACGCCTCGCTGGTGGTGGCTTACCTGGCGCTGCGCCAGGGCGATGCCGCCGGCCTGTTCGCGGTGGGCGGCGAGCGCCGCTGGGTGGCACCGCAACGCGGCATGGGCACGGTGCAGCACCTGTTGCGCGCCAGCTACGACCTGCAGCCGCAGGCGGTGGCCACCGATTACCTGGCGGCCGCCACCGAAGTATCACTGCGCCAGCGTCGACGCGCGCTGGTGATGCTGGTCAGCAACGTGCGCGATGAAGACATCGAAGACCTGCTTGCTGCCGTGCGCCTGCTGCAGCGCCGTCACCTGGTGTGCGTGGCCAGCCTGCGCGAGCGCGAGCTGGATGCCGCGCTGGAGGGCGAGGTGCATACGGTCGAGGATGCCGCGCAGGCCGGTGCCGCCGCCCTGTACCTGCAGCAGCGCGCGCAGGCGCATGACGCGCTGCGTGCCGAACGGGTGATGGTGCTGGACGTGACCGCCGATGCACTGCCCGCCGCGCTGGTGGAACGCTACCTGGCGGTGAAGCGCGAAGGGTTGCTGTAACCGGTAATGCCGGCCGCTGGCGGGCGGATCACCGTGGGCACCGGGCATGGCCCGGCGCTACCGACGCATAGCCTTGGTAGGTGCCAACCTTGGTTGGCACACCATCAACGGCGCCGACCAAGGCCGGCACTACCCCTGCAGCAAGCGCTTCTGCAACCGCTCCACCGCGCGCTGCAGCAGCACACGATGCCGCGCCAATTTCATCCACTGCGGCAGCCGCGAGAACATCGAGCGATGATGCCCTTTGGTTTCACGCAGTGTCGCGACGGCGTAATGATGAAGCGCCTGCAGATGCTCGGCGTTGTAGGCCCAAAGCAGACCTGCGCGGGTCGGCTCGACCAGATGCAGCGGAAGGCCGAAGTGCGGATCAGCCGGCTCGGCATCGCGCAGCGGGGTGGCCGACACGTCGACATCGCTGCTGCGCCCACATTGCCCACATCGCGCGGGAAAGGTGGCCGGCAAACGAACACCCGACGCGATCCGGCGATGCACGTACAGCCATTGGTGCCCGCAGTACCCGCACGGCCGACGCCCCTGCATGCACACCGCGCCCACCCAGTCGCCACTGTCCAGCGCAACGCTGCAGCCGGTGCAGCGGAAACGCACCGTCCAACGGTAGGGCTGCCAGCTCGCCAGCACCCAGCCCGGCGTATCGCAGCGGTGGCAGCGCACCGCGATGCGGTCGGCGAACGCATTCAGGCCCCGACCATCGTCGAAATGACGGCCCGGCACGGAAGCAGGACGCCCGCGCCGACCGGGCGGGCGTTGCACCGCCATCAGACGTAGATCCGCGTCGGCGCCTCATCGACGATCGCGTGCGGCACGAAGCGCGCACTGTCGCGGGTGATCGCGCTGTCGTCTTCGCGGATGCCGATGCCGCAGGCATGGTCGCCGATCACCCAGCTGCCGATCAGCGGGTAACCGCCTTCGAAGCGGGTGAGCGGATGCGCACGCTGGAGGATCGCCGGGCCGTCGTAGGGGCCATCACTACGCTGCGTGCTGCCGTCGGCCAGGTGCATCTCGATGTTGGCGCCTTCGCGCGAGAACAGCGGCTTGCGCACCCAGCCCGAGGCCAGCGCGCTGCCGTCATCGAAATGTGCTTCCAGCAGGTTCGGATGGCCAACGTTGCGCTGCCACAGCAGCGGCAGGATGCCCTTGTTGCTGAGCACCGCCTTCCATGCCGGTTCCAGCAGCTGCACGCCCGACCCCGGCAGCGCACGACCGAATTCCTCGGCCATCAGGTCTTCCAGCGGGTACAGCTTGAACAGCGTGCCGATCACCGTATCGTCCAGCGCGGTGAAGCGCCCATCTTCGGACAGGCCGATGTCCTCGATGGCGATGGCCTGCCCGTGCAGGCCCGTCTGCGAAGCGCAGTCGCGCAGGTAATCGACCGTACCGCGGTCTTCGTCCGAGCTGCCCACCGCACTGAAGTACAGCGGCGGCGGCAGCTGCGTGGCCAGTTCGCCGAAGCGTTCGACCAAGGCTTCATGGATCGAATTGAACTGGTCGGCGTGCTGCGGCAGGCGGCCGGCGTTGCGCTGGTCCTCCAGCCACTGCCACTGGAAGAAGCTGGCTTCGAACAGCGAGGTCGGCGTGTCGTAATTCAGTTCGTACAGCTTGGCCGGACCGGTGCCGTCGTAGGCCAGGTCCAGGCGCCCGTACAGGTGCGGCTGGCGCTGGCGCCAGCTGTCGGCGATCCAGTCGCGGTAATGCGCCGGGATCGCCAACTGGTCCATCAGGCGCTCGCTGCCGATGACATCGCCGACCAGATCCATCGCCATCGCATGCAGCTCGGCGCTGGGATCTTCGATGTCCTGTTCGATCTGGCGCAGGGTGAAGGCGTAATACGCGCTTTCATCCCAGTACGGCTGGCCGTCGATGGTGTGGAAGCGGAAACCGGCTTCCTCCGCGCGCGCCCGCCACTGGGCGCGCTCGGCAATACGGATACGTTGCATGGATTGATCAGCCGCCGACGCTGCTGCCGCTACGGCGCGCACTGGTGCTGCCGAAGCCGCTGCGGCTGGCGGTCACCGCACGGTTCGGTTCGCTGCTGACCGGGGCCAGCCCGGCCTTGCCCGCACCGATGCCGCTGGCGGTGTTCAGGCCGCCGCTGCCACCCGGCGCAGGACGCGCCCAGCCGGCACTCTTGTCCTGGTAGGCCGGCGCCGAAGCAGGCGCCTGCGGGGCCAGGCCACCGCGGTTGCTCAGCATCTGCGACATGAAGAAGCCCATCATCATCGGGCCGATGAACGACGTACCGGCCGAGGTGTGCTGCTGCACGCACTGCTCAGGCTTGTAGTCCTGTTCGCAGGCTTCCTTGGTCGCGTACTTCGGCGCCGCATCGGCAGACTTCTTCTGCGCCTCGGCAAACGCATTGCGGCAGGCAGAAGGATCAGCGGTAGCCGTGGTGCAGGCCTCCACCGAGGTATACAGGCCTTCCTGCACCTGCACCTGCTCTTCCTTCTGGCAGGCAGTGAACAGCAGCGGCGCAGCGCTCATCAGCAGCAGCGCGGTGGTGCGGGAACGTTTCATGGCCTCATGCCTTCAAGTCGGAACAATGCCCCATCATGCCAAATCCCGGCCAACAACCGGAATCGGCAAAGTGGGAAAGATGAACGGAATTTCATTTTCGTCGTTCCTCCCGAGTTCCCTCCACGCATGGCGTGGATCCACGTGTCGACCAAGGTCGACACCCACCAACAGCAGGAATCGGGTCAGAGCCCGTTGCGCAGCGACGGGATCCGACCCCGTCAGATCGCGGACAACTGTCGAAGGCGGGGTGGGTCCGGTTGCGGGGGCGTGAGCGCCATGGATGGCGCGACCGAGCCTACATGGACGTATTCACGG